>QNDJ01000137.1 GCA_003644825.1 Candidatus Zhuqueibacterota bacterium
GAACTTTCCTCTGTAATTTGCTATATTATATGAAGAAAGGAATAATAACTTTACAATCTTTTCCATAGTGTTAAAATTTATTCTGTCAATTTCGTCCTTTGGTGTATGATAATCTGGATGTAAACCGGTAAAGAAGAATGCAATTGGTTTTCCAGCTCTGGCAAAATGATAGTGGTCCGATAAATAGATTAATCTCATTTCTGGTTGCTTGTCAGGTAAGATATTAAGCTTTATCTTTCTATTTGAATTCTTAATTATTTTTTCAAGGATGTTCTGACCTGGAGCTATAATCTGAACACTATTATCAGGTGAGCGACCTATCATATCCACATTCAAATCTGCAACTATTTTATCATAACTAACTGTAGGGTGTTCACTAAAATAGCCAGACCCAAAGAGCAGGAGCTCCTCACCGGAAACCAAAAGGAAAAGAATCGACCTTCTTGGTCTTTCCCTTCTTGTAAGAAAATTATAGGCATAAGCAACTTCAAGAATACCAGCCGTTCCGGATGCATTATCATCGGCTCCATTGTATATATCATCTCCATCCACCGGTTCTCCGACACCTTCATGGTCAAAATGAGCAGATAATACCACATATTCTTTTTTTAATACAGGGTCTCTTCCTTCCAGGATTCCTATTACATTATATGCGGTTTTTATTTCCGGTTTTACCTTAACTTTCAGGGAAAAAGTGGTATTTTCTAAATCAAAACTCACCGACTTATTTGTACTTTTCATTTTCTGGTATAGAATTTCGGCTTTGTCTTTTCCTGCTTTTTTCAGCACTTTGTCTATAAAATTAAAGCTTGTAACGACCACCGGAACAGAAAGTTTTACTTTTTCGTCTTCTGTGGGTCTTACAATAGAGCGATGGCCTGCAATTGCCCTTGTAAATGATACACTCTGTGGCTCATCTTTTCCGAATTTTGGTGTAGCATATATGAAGCCGATGGCTCCATGAACGGCAGCATTAATCCATTTCCCCAGAAGTTTGTCATATCCAAAAGGAACGTTTAAGTCAACTTCCCAGGGCGCACCTTCAAGGACGAGAACTACTTTACCCTTTACATCAATACCTGAATAGTCGTCCCACTTATGTTCTGGAGATGTGATTCCATATCCAGCAAAAATTATCGGTGCCGAAAAATCAAGTTTCTTCTGTGTTATTCCAAATAATAATAGAAACATATCCTTTTTCCCGGGTTTGAATTTCTTTTTCATTACATCGATCCTAACCTCGGTGTTTTTCGGGGTCGTATTATAAATGTTGAGGTTATATTTTTGTAAATAACTCCCATTTTCACCAGCCACCTTTAAACCAGCTTTCTCGAACTCCGAAGCAAGATATTTAGCAGATATATCAAGCCACTGCCCTGGTGTTCCTCTACCCTTTAGTTCATCTGAAGCAAGAAAATATAAATGAGCATGTAAATCTTTTTTTGTAATAGAATTCAGTGCCCTATTAATGTTTCTCTGGGCTGTAGCTGAAGTATTTAAAAATAATAAAATAATAAAACTGATAAATAAAGATTTTTTCATCAAACTCTCCCCTTTCTTATATTATTTTTATTCTTTTAAGTATTGATATTATTAAGTTTATTAAGCAAAAAATTAATCCCAGTTCATTTACTATTTTAAATAAATTTATACCTATTTTCTGCCGAATAATATTTAAAAGAAAGATGACTGTTAGAAGAAACCAGCCGATTATTCTAACATTTAACCTTCCTTTCTCCCCGAGTTTAATAACTTTTTTTCCTGCAAAATAACCTATTACAGCTATTATTACAAATAGTAATATTCCAATTATAATAATTAAATAGATTTCTACCATCTAAATAAGTATGCTAAAAAAAGAAATGGACGGTTCGAACTAAAAAAGAAGTTTATTTGAAAAATTTATTTTTTTTAATGTAAATATTTCTTACCATATTGTCAACAATAATATAAATAAAATGAAACTTTTATCTCTTATGTGTTTATAAAAATAAGTAACTAACATTATGGGGATAAAATCTATGTACAGGAACTTTCGATTCAACATATATTTACTTTTTATTATTTTAATCCTCAATTTTCCATTGAGAACAGCCCGGGCATTCCAGAATCAGACACAACAGGATACAATAATCCAGAAATATAAGAAATTATTGTTCAAAAATCCAAGAGATGTAGAAGTTGTAATGAAGCTTGCAAATAGATACCTGGAAATAGATTCTCTGAATCAAGCAGAAAACTTTTTTGCAAGGGCAATGGTTCTGAACAGAAGACTTAAAACAGCATATAATGGACTGGGATTGGTGTATTTAAAAAAAGGTATAGAGCAGTTTTACGGAATTACTGAAGCAGTTAAGAAGCTCTTTAAAAAAGACCCTTTTGCAAAAGCTATAGAATTTTTCAATAAAGCTCTTCAAATTGATGAAAATTATATCGAAGCTAAATATAACCTTGGCAGAGCATACTACGAGCGGGGAAGTCAGGATGAAAATGATAAAGCTATCAATATATTCAAAGAAATAATACTCAGTAATACATCCTATAAAAATGCGTTTCTTTACCTCGGGAGAGCTTATGCTGCTAAAGCCAATTATCTGTATATAACCCTCGGCGAAGTTGAAAAAGCTAATGAAGTTTATAACGAAGCTATTAAAATTTATAAAGGTATTATTGCTAAGGAACCGGATAATCCATTTCCTTTACTTTACCTGTGTGATATTTATATTACAACGGAAAGATACAGAGAAGCTGTTCCTTGTTACATTTCAGGCCTTTTAAAACTAAAGGATAAAGAGGAATTAGAGTATCGATTTAACAATGTAAAGATGCTGTTTTCAAAAAAAGAATTAAAGGACTATGAAAATACACCTCTTGAAGAAAAAGGTAAATTTATAGTTAATTTCTGGAAAAAGAAGGATACAAACCCTGTAACCATTGAAAATGAAAGACTGCTTGAGCATTTTAAAAGGCTTCATCATGTCAGGAAAGCTTATGCAACAAAAGCAAATAAACAGGGTTATGATGACAGAGGAATTATCTATCTTAAATATGGTCCACCGGAAGAATTCTACAAAAGTTTTGATGATTCCAATCCTCAGATTGGTGTAGGACAGATGCCAAATGAATCCTGGGTTTATCCAACGATTCATCCTGACCTATTTTTCGATTTTGTAAATATTAACGGTAGAGAATTTAAACTCGTTCCTAATCTGAGAAGTGCTGCGCCAACAGGCTCCAGGTTCAATCCTGGAGTTCTATATGAACTTTATCACCAGAGGGCATATCTTGGAAGTGTTTATGCAAAAATGGATAATAAAAACTTTGAAGAGATTAAAGACCATATCGAATATTATGCTGGTGAAAGAGATAAATTGTGGTCTGAACTGCCACCTGAAACATATTTCCCCAGATTTAATGAAAAAGAACTCCCATTCGTTATGGATAATGCTCAATTCAGAGGAAAAAATGGTAAAACAAAGGTAGAAATCTATTACAGTGTACCTCTAAGTGAACTAAAACTAAAAAAAGAAAAAGAAAATACATTTGCTACAGCACTTAACAATCAGATTGTTTTCGTGGATTCATCAGGTAATAGAATCGCATATAAAGATAAACAGAATAAAATAATATCAAAAGTGGAAAAACAACCACCTGACAAGTACATAATTAATGATGTTTCTTTTAATTTAAAAAGTGGAGACTATATACTTGGGCTCCAGATAGGTGATATTTACAAAGAGAAACTTTCTATTGTAAAGCTTCCCTATCGTGTTAAAGACTTTAATTCAAAGGAGCTAATGATAAGCGATATTATGCTTGCTTCTGATATTAAAACTACTCCAGATAATAGATTGAACATTACTGCATATCCTTATTCAGTAATTAATAAAAATGTCCCGATATTTATATACTTTGAGATTTATAACCTAACTTATGATAAAAATAACAATACGAATTTTAGTGTGGAATATAAAGCAATGAGTGTTGAACCCGAAAAGAAAAATATAATTACTGCACCTTTCAGGAAATTGAAAAATCTCTTAACCGGAAGAAAAAAACAGTTCATTTCTCTTAATTTTAAAAGAACAGGCAATAAAAGAGATACAGAAGAGTTTATCAAATTTGACTTGAAGGAATTAAGCAAGGGAGATACTAAACTGATTGTCAAGGTTATAGATTTAAATAGCGGAGTTTCAAAAGAGGTTTCAAAGAAAATCAAGCTGGTTGAATGAGTTTATTTTTAATATCATAGAATTTATCTTTTCCACAGGCCAGCATCATTGTTAATGGGGCTTTCTGTTTTGCCAGGTTAATAATTTTTTTTGCTTTTTCTCTTATATCCCACTGGGCCGAAGTATCCTCTCTTAACCTTGATATATGATAAAGCTCTCTTGCGTTAACCTTTAAAAGAACTCTCCTTCTGTGGGAATTTGTTAAAACATAACCTGCTACTGCTGGATTTTTACTTTTTATTTTATAATATATTTCATCAGTTTTGTGAATAACATCGGTAAAATCTTTTTCCATATTTACATCTTTTATGGATTCAGGGATAGTAACACCCAGTTCGGGATTATATTCCTGAGTAATAATGGTTGCCATTCTATGTCTTTTAAGTTGAGCATAGCAGGAAGCACTTATAACCATTTCAAAAACAAAATCTATAAGTTCAAACTCCCTTAATACTGAATCATAACTCTTTAAATTACTAAAAATCTTCTTAAATAATCTCTCTTTTTCTTCAAAAGGTATAGACTTAACTTTCTTCTTCCAGTATCCTATAGGTTCATCTGAAAAAGAGGACATTATGACAGCTAAAAGATAATCATCTCCATTTTTTGTGTATTCTATTAATCTAACCTCTTTGTAATCTTTTTCTTTTTTGTTCCTGTTTTTTACTCTCAATTTAAAAATTTCTGTTTCAACTTCTTCTTTTACAGAACAACAATAGTCTCGTTCACGAAAATATTTTATTAAAGACGGTGATATTCGGGAGACCTCAGAATAAACTTTATCTGCAAATTGATTAAATTCATTAATTCCACTTGAATAAGCTTTTCTCAGTATATACTCAACATTTCTTGCATTTATTGTTGCCCCAAGTTGAGTTTTTGTTGCAAGTGAAACGATATATCTTGAATCTTCTTTAGCCATATTTTCTGTAATTATCCGGGAAATATCGGGGTATTTGTCCCTGAAATATGGTCTTAAAACCTTAAAGAGCCTGTGGTAAAGATTATTTTGTAATTCCATTATTTCTACATATTCATCTCTATGTGAAGAAGATTTTATCTCTTCGGGGACAATATAATCTTTTTTAAATAAGATATATCTCTGGGATTTTTCTGTAAAAGAACATAAACGATGCCTCTGAATCTTTTCAACAAGAAATCTTGAAATACCTATTATATCAAAATTGAAAACCGCATGCTCAGCAACAGAGCTATGACCGTAATCAAATATAATAGTTCTATTAGATTTTCTTGCTTTTTCTACTTCCTCTCTTGCAATTTTCCTTAATTTGTTCACAGACAGGGGATTTCTACTAATTCTTGCATAAGCTGCTGAAATTGTTTCTGGAGTAAGGTTATCCTTATTTAAAAATTCATCAATA
>QNDJ01000138.1 GCA_003644825.1 Candidatus Zhuqueibacterota bacterium
AGCATTATTGTTATAATTTCATAAGTAAAGCGAATAAAACACTAACTGTCATTGCGAGACCGTATGGTGCGTGGCAATCTTTTGATATTCTTTTAATATTTTCATTCTCTGTGTCGGGAACGACACGTTAAAAGGTCAGGCAGGGATGCCTGACCTACGATTCTGGCTATATTATACCTATAGAATGAGTAATCGAGCAGGAATAGTTTTTACACAATAAAGAGATTGCTTCGTCCATACGGACTCGCAATGACTATTCAAGTTTTAAACAAGAGCTCTGATAAGAGCGATATATAAAAATATCATTTTAATTAATACTTTTCAAAGAAGGTAGAAATACATATATCACATATCTTTTATCATATCGTTTTGAAGGTGCCAGAGACATATCTGATGACTGGGTGGTATCTTCCAAACCCTGCTGATTGCTTCAATAATACTGATTCAACCATCATAACCCAAAAAATCCGATAGATTAAACATACAATTAAAATAAACACCTAGAGACACCAGAACAACTTCTCTACCCTTTCTTTTTTTATCCAGGAGATACCCTGAATAATTTTTTTCCCTGAATTTCAATAAAATTATTTACAATATAAAAAACTTAAAGTATTATTGAACTAATAATAATGTTTATCAAACCTTGCTTTTTAATAAAATTTGAATTAATTTAAATAAAAATAAAATTGAAAGGAAATATATGTATAAAGGAAGCTTCATACTTGTTCTTCATACTCATTTACCTTATGTTCTTTATCATGGTAAATGGCCTCATGGAACTGACTGGCTTTCAGAAGCAACAGCAGAATCATACATACCGATTCTTAATGTTCTCTATGATCTTATTGAAGAGGGTAAAAAACCGAAGTTAACAATGAGTATAACACCTATTTTGGCTGAACAGATGACTTCTGAAACTTTCAAAACTGATTTTGAAAACTATATCTCGATAAAACTTTCAGCGGCTGAAAATGATAGAGAATATTTTAAAAAGGTTGGCAAAAAAAGATTGGAGAACAATGCAGAATTATGGATAAATTTTTACAAAAATATTAAAGAAAGTTTTGAGGAACGATATAATAAAAACCTTATTGCAGCTTTTAGAACGTTGCAAGAAAAAAAGGTTTTAGATATAATAACCTGTGGTGCTACTCATGGTTATTTTCCATTGCTTGGAGAAGACTCAAGTATAAATGCTCAGATTAAAACCGCAATATCTGTTCATAAAAAGCACTTTAACGAATATCCTGAAGGTATATGGCTTCCGGAGTCTGCCTACAGACCGGGATATAGATGGAAAAGACCTGTAGAATTTTCAGCAGGAAATGAACCTGTTCAGAGAAAAGGAATTGAAGAATTCCTTAAGGAAAATAAAATCAGGTATACTTTTACAGATTCTCATATGTTAACTGGCGGTAAAGCTATTGGAATATATCTTGATAGATTTGAAGGATTAAAATTATTAATGAAACAATATGAAGAGGAAGTTCATTTTGAGGAGATAAAAGATTTATCACCCTACGAGATTTATACTATTGGTGAATACACTTCTCCTGAGGATGCTGTTTACATTTTTACCAGAGACCCAAGGACAGGGCTTCAGGTATGGAGCGGTGAACATGGATACCCTGGAGATGGGAATTATCTCGATTTTCATAAAAAACATTTTCCTGGAGGCTTAAGATACTGGAAAGTAACTTCAGCTAAATGTGACCTTGGAGAAAAAGAAGAATATATCCCTGAAAATGTTGAGGCAAGATTACAGGAAAATTCTGACCATTTTAAACATTTAATCAAATCTACATTAGTTGAACACTATCAAAATACTGGAAAATATGGAGTTGTGACGGCACCCTATGATACAGAACTTTTCGGGCACTGGTGGTTTGAAGGTCCACGATTTTTAAAACTCCTTTTTACAAAAATTTGTGATGATGATGAGGTAAAGGTTTCCACTGCAAGAGATGAAATCAAAAGGATTAAAAGTATTGTAAAAATTTCTCTACCAGAAGGCTCCTGGGGAGAAGGAGGATATCATTACATCTGGTTCAACGAAAATACGCAGTGGACCTGGAAAAAGATATATGAAGATGAAATTAGATTCAAAAGTATATTAAGCAAAACCAGAAATATTAAAAATAAGATTCTGGTTGATATATTAAAACAGGCTGCAAGAGAATTATTATTACTTCAATCTTCTGACTGGCAATTCCTTATAAGTACATTTGCTGCAAAAGATTACGCTGAATTAAGGTTTTCACAACACCACTCCGATTTTAATGAACTCTTGAACATTGCTGAGAAGATTCTTCATGGAAATAATTTAAAAAAGGAAGAACAGATATTCTTTAAGGATTGTAAAAATAGAGATAATGTATTCCCTGAAATTGAACTTGAATGGTTCTTATAACTAAAATTACAATCTAAACTTTTTTAGCCTTAAAGAATTAGTTACCACAGATACCGAACTGAAAGCCATAGCAAGGCTTGCAAACATCGGATTGAGTAATATACCAAAAAATGGATATAGAATACCAGCGGCAACTGGAATACCAAGTGTATTGTAAGCAAAAGCCCAGAAAAGATTTTCTTTTATTGTACGCATTGTTTTTTTAGATAATTTTATTGCATCAATAACTCCTTTCAGGTCATCTCTAATGAGAGTAATATCCGAAGCTTCCAGTGCAACGTCTGTTCCTGAACCTATAGCAATGCCAACATCTGCCTGAGCAAGGGCTGGTGAGTCATTAATTCCATCACCAACCATAGCGACTGTTTTTCCTTCTTCCTGTAGTTTTTTTATTTCTAATGCTTTTTTATCAGGTAATACTTCAGAAAGAATCCTTGTTACACCAGCCTGTTTTCCGATTGCTTCAGCTGTTCTTTTGTTATCTCCAGTAATAATGCCGACTTCAAGATTCATATTTTTTAGTTCACTTATTACCTGTCTGGAATTTTCTTTAAGTGTATCTGCAACAGCAATAATCCCTATAATTTTTTTATTTAATGCTATAAACATAGGTGTTTTTCCTTCTTCTGCCAGTTTTTTAGCTATTTTGATAGAATTTTCGGTTCTGGTGTTCATTTCAGTAATAAAGCTTTCGTTCCCCAGGATAATCTCATTTTCCTGTATTTTTGCTTTAATTCCTTTACCTGGAATGGCTTCAAAATGTTCTACTTTTTTTAGAGGAATATTCATTTT
The DNA here is from genome assembly GCA_003644825.1 of Candidatus Zhuqueibacterota bacterium. Taxonomy (GTDB): domain Bacteria; phylum SM23-31; class SM23-31; order B21-G16; family B21-G16; genus B21-G16. Next base: position 3,206 of record QNDJ01000138.1, read on the forward strand.
TTTAGCCTCATTTACAATTGCTTCGCCAAGAGGATGTTCTGAACCCTTTTCTGCAGATGCAGAATACATTAAAATATCTTTTTTTTCAAAATTATTAAAATTAATTACATCTGTAACCCTTGGTTTTCCAATTGTAAGGGTACCTGTTTTATCAAAAATAATAGAGTTTATTTTATGAGCTGTTTCAAGAGTTTCTCCACCTTTAATTAAGATTCCTTTTTCAGCTCCTTTTCCTGTTCCAACAATTATAGCTGTAGGGGTGGCTAATCCCATTGCACAGGGACAGGCAATTATTAAAACAGCAATAAAATTCAAGAGAGCATAATCAAACGAAGGACCAACAAATGACCATACAATAAAAGTAAGCGCAGCAATAGAAACTACAATAGGGACAAAAATACTTGCAATTTTATCAGCAATTCGCTGTATTGGGGCTTTAGAACCCTGAGCTTCCCGGATCATCTTTATAATTTGAGAAAGAAAAGTGTCTTTTCCAATGCGGGTAGCTCTAAACTTAAAAGTTCCTGTTTTGTTTATTGTTGCGCCTACAACTTCATCTCCTTTTTTCTTTTCTACAGGCATACTTTCACCGGAAATCATCGATTCATCCACCGATGAATATCCTTCTTCAACAACTCCGTCAACGGGGATTTTTTCTCCTGGTCTAACAATTATAAGGTCTCCCGGTATTACCTCTTTTATAGGTATGTCTATTTCTCTGCCATCTCTTATTACCCTTGCAGTTTTAGCCTGTAAATCCATCAGCTTTTTAATAGCTTCAGATGTTTGACCTTTTGCTCTTGCTTCCAGTAATTTTCCAAGAAGTATCAGTGTTATAATAACGGCTGCTGTGTCAAAATATACTGACTGGATGAGGTTACTTCCTTCGAAAAAACCAGAGTAGAATGTAGCAAAAGTGCTGTAGATAAATGCAGAAGCAGTTCCAATTGTAACGAGTGAGTTCATATCGGCAGTTTTGTGTTTTAGAGCAGTCCAGAATCCTTTATAGAATCTGTTTCCTCCGTAAAAAATAACAGGTGTGGTTAAAATAAAAAGAATATAGAAACTGATTTGTTCTTCTATTTGAGAAATATAAGGAAAAAATCTTTTAAAGCTAAAAATCAAAATAAGCCCTGAAAAGATTGCGCTAAAGATGAATTTCTTTTTTAGTTTTTTGTAACTTTTTTCTCTTTCTCGTTTTTCGACTTCAGCAGGTTCTTCACCTTCTTCGACTTCCAGAACTTTATAATTACCAGCCCCTGCAACAGCTTCTTTAAAATCTTTTATGTTCACAATTTCAGGAACAAATTCGACAATTGCATTTTCTGCTGCAATATTTACTTTTGTTTCAATAACACCATTTAAATTATTTAAAGCTTTTTCAACTTTACCTGCACAGGATGCACAGGTCATCCCTATAATTGGTAGAACAACCCTTGAAGTAATAGGTTCATAACCTGCATCTTTTATTTTTTTAGTAAATTCAGAAGCACTTGTTTTATTTTTATCATAGACAATTGTGGCATTCTCGGATGCCAGATTAACGTTAACTGAATCCACTCCATTTATATTTTTCAAGTTTTTTTCAATTTTCATTACACAACTTGCACAGGTCATTCCTTTTACAGGTATTGTAATGGAGCTTTTTCCTTCTGTTTTTATATCTGGTTCAATTGAAGCTGGTTTTTCTATTGGACAGTCTTTGGCACTTTCCATATTTAAATTTTCAGTATATTTTTCTGGATTTTTATTAAACTCATTAAGGCAACTTTCAGAACAAAAATAATATTTCAGACCTTTATACATTACTTTAAATTTTGCTGTTTTTTCATCGACTTCCATTTTACATATAGGGTCTATAACCATTTTTTTTCTGCTATGATTAGTAATAATTTCAACTATTTCAGGATAGTAACTGGTTCTTTTTTTCAAAGCCGAATCAATTACTTTGATAATTATAAAAGATATGACTAAACCTACAAAACTACCGATAATTCCATATTTTTCACTTCCACTTTCACTTAGAGGAGTAAATTTTATGCCTATTATATAACCAGCAATAAGAAAAACAACTGGAAGAATATAAGTTATCAGAGCGGCTGAAATCTTTTTTGAGGGTTTACATTTGATTTTTACAAGGTCTCCAACTTTAGCATTTTTTTTGTCTATAACATTGAGAAAATCTGAGCCTTTAGCGAAAGCTGAACACCCACTTTTAGAACCACAGGAAGAACATGCTTGACTGTAGTTAATTTTTATGGTGGAAATTTCCCCCTTTTTTTCAACTACTTTTCCTATTTCATTTTCCATTTTTAGTTCTCCTTTATTTTAAATTTAATATTTTAAGATATTAATTAAAGCAAATTTTTTTTTTGTTTTCCAGTTATA
>QNDJ01000139.1 GCA_003644825.1 Candidatus Zhuqueibacterota bacterium
CTCATCTCCGTATATGATTATGTGAGATGTTTTCAGGTTATTGGCAGAGATATTACAGAAAGAAAACAAGCTGAAAAAGAATTAATACGCCTATCTACTGCTATTAGAACAACCTCTGATAGCGTGGTAATATGTGACCCTGAGTTTAAGATAGTTGACTGTAATGATGCGGCTCTACAGATTTATGGAACAAAGAACAAGAATGACCTGGTCGGGAAAAATTGTTTTGATTTTTTAGCGCCTGAAGAAGTAGAGCTCGCCTTAAAAGATAAAGATGAACTGATGAAGAAAGGATTCTTAAGAGGTAGAGAATATAGAGCTTTTAAAAAGAATTGTGAAATATTCCCGGTTGAGGTAAGTATATCTCTTATGAAAGATAAAAATAACGAGCTTACGGGTTTTGTTACAGTTACCAGAGACATCTCTGAAAGAAAAAAGCTTGAAGAATCTGTTAGATTAAGCGAAGAAAAATACCGAACTTTAGTGGAAAATATTGATATAGGGATTTTCAGAAATACCGGTATAGATGGAAAAATTATCGAGGTGAACAGGGGATGGTTAAAAATTTTTGGTTATAGCAGTAAAAAAGAAGTCCTGGGGAAAAACGTTATAGAGGTCTACTGCGACCCAGAGGATAGAAAAGAATTAAACAAAAAGATGGTAAATAAAGGTTTTGTTAAAAATATGGAAGTGAACTTGAGAAAAAAAGATGGTACTCCTTTTATAGGTTCTATTACTGCTGTTACTATTAAGGATGATAAGGGAAATATTAAATACTACGATTGTGTTATTGAGGATATTACCGAAAGAAAGAATACGGAAAATGCTCTCTGGAGAAAAAATAAATTGATTCTAAAAAAGAATAGAGAACTACACAAAGCTATGAAAGAACTGAAATCTGCTCAGAATATGTTGATTCAATCAGAAAAAATGGCATCCATCGGAACCCTCGCAGCTGGAGTTGCTCATGAAATTAATAACCCTTTGAGTTATGTTAGCAGTAATATAAAATATATAAAAAAATATGTAGAAAAAATGGAAAATTTCATTAAAGAACTGCCTGAAGTTTTTTCCAAATTTCCGTTCTATTCAGAGTTTTCATCAGAGTTTCAGAAGATAAAAAACAGTTATAAAATAGATTTCATTCTGGAAGACCTAACCTCAGCGATAAATGAATCTATTGAAGGTGCAGAAAGAGTTAAAAAGATTGTGCAGGATTTAAAAAGTTTTTCACACCCTGTTGTAGAAAGTATGAGTTATGCCAATATAAATGAAGGTATAGAAACAACCCTTAATATTGTATGGAATGAACTTAAATATAAAGCCGAAGTCAAAAAGGAACTGGGTGATCTCCCGGAGGTCTACTGCAATATTCAGAAATTAAATCAAGTTTTTATGAACATCCTTGTTAATGCTGCTCAGGCAATCGAAAATCACGGCATCATTAAAATTAAAACCTATGTAAAGGGTGAGAATGTTTTTATTGAAATAAGCGATACAGGATGCGGTATCCCTGAAAAAAACCTGCATAAGATATTTGACGCTTTTTATTCCACAAAAGAAATTGGAAAAGGAACAGGATTAGGGTTAAGTATTGCTCAAAAAATAATTAAAGAACACAGCGGCATAATAAACGTTAAAAGCAAAGTGGGAAAAGGAACAACATTTACTATCAGGATTCCTGTTAATGGTGGTAAAGTGAAATAAAAAAACAACTAAAAACTTTCAGGTTGTTAAGATGAAAGAAAAGTTTGAAAACAAAAAAAATCAAAATGAAAAAATGAAAGAGTTAGAATACGGCATTAATATTCTTGATAAAGCTTTACTGAAACAGTTAGAGGCTATTGAGGCTTCCATTAATGGTATAGCAATATTTAATGAAACTGGAGAGTTCACGTTTCTTAACACTTCCTATGCTAAAATTTTTGGTTATAATGGTCCTGAGGAATTAATAGGTAAAAACTGGAGAGACCTTTATGACAAAGATGAACTTAAAGAACTTGAAAAGAAAGTTATACCTGAATTCAGAAAGAAAGGCCGATGGAGGGGCGAAATATCAGGTAAAAAACTTAATGGGGAAAAAATTCATCTGGATATCTCTGTAGTCAGAATTGAATCCGGTGATTCTATATGTATCGCACGAGATATCACGGAGCAGAAAAAAGCTGAAGAAGAATTGAAAAAATACAAAGACCATCTTGAGGAACTTGTTGAAGAAAAAACCCTGGAACTGAAAAAAGTTAATCAAAAGTTAAGCAAAGAAAAAGAAAAACTGGAAAAATACCTCAATATTGCTGGTGTAATATTTGTCGTTATCGATTCCGAGCAAAGAGTAAGCCTGATTAATAAAAAAGGATGTGAGGTATTAGGCTATGAAAGGGATGAGATTATCGGGAAAAACTGGTTTGAAAACTTTCTGCCAGAAAAAGTAAGGAAAGATGTAAAGGTTGTTTTTGAAGGACTAATGAAAGGGGAAGTTGAAAAGTACGAATATTTTGAAAACCCGATTATTACAAAGAGTGGAAAGGAAAGAATAATCGCCTGGCATAATACATATCTGACGGATGAAAAAGGAAAAATCATCGGCACTTTAAGTTCTGGAGAAGATATAACTGAACGAAAAAAAATTGAAAACGCTCTTCAAATTGAAAAGGCATACTTTGAACAGTTGTTTGAAAACGCTCCTGAAGGAATAGCACTAATTGATAATAATAGCAATATTCTACGCGTAAATAAACAATTTACAGAGATGTTTGGATATAAAATTAATGAAATAGCTGGTAAATCAATTGAGGAACTTATTGTACCTGAAGAACTTCGAGAAGAAGGTCTTGCTCTTACTAAACAGACATTAAAAGGCAATTCAGTTACCTGTGAGTCTGTACGAAAAAGTAAAAATGGAAAACTAATTAATGTATCAATTCTTGGAACTCCCATAAAAATTGATCAGGAACAGGTTGCAATTTACATCATTTACCGAGATATTACGGAACGAAAAAAATCAGAAAAAGCTTTAAAAGAAAGTGAAGAGAAATATCGTACATTGTTTAATTATATTGCTGACCCGGTCTTTATTATTGATAGGGAAACACATCGTTTTTTAGATTGCAATGAAACTGCATTAAAAGTGTATGGATATTCTATGGACGAATTAGTTAATATAACTCTAAAAGCAATACATCCACCTGAAGAATTAGAATTAGTTGAAAAAAATATAAATAAAAAAATTACTCCATATCCATATACACATATTACAAAAGATGGAAAGAGTTTTCCTGTTGAAATACATACAGAAGAAATTGAATATAAAGGCAGAAAAGCCTGGATAAGCATCGTAAGAGATATTACTGAACGGAAAAAAGCCGAAGAGGAAATTGAAAGAAAAAATAGAGAACTTGAACTAACCCTCAAAAAACTTAAAGAAGTTCAGGAACACTTAATCCAGAAAGAAAAGTTAATTTCTATTGGCACCCTTGCTGCAGGTATTGCCCATGAAATAAATAATCCTGCAGGATACATAAAAAGCAACCTTAATTCTATCATCAGGTATTCTAACAAACTACTTAATGTTTGTAAATTAATTGTGGAAAATACCAATGATGATAAAATAAAAAAAATAATGAAGGAAAATAAGGTTAGTTATCTTTTAACTGCCAACAAAGAGGCAGCAGAAGAATCCATTGAAGGTGTTGAAAAAATAAGTGATATTGTTAAAAATATGCAGGGGTTTGCAAGAAGTGATCTGATTGGCATTGGATACCATGACATAAATGAAGCTATTATCAGCACTGTTAATGTTTTATGGAATGAACTAAAATATAAGGTAGAAGTAATACAGGACCTGGGAAAAATCCCAGAAATTAAATGTAATATTCAGAGATTAAATTTAGCATTTATGAACATACTATTAAACAGTATTCAGGCAATTAAAAAGAAAGGTAAAATCTTTATAAAAACGTATAACGACGATAAATACGTAATAATTGAAATAAAAGACACAGGTATAGGTATCCCTGAAGAAAATCTTGATAAAATAACAAATGCATTTTTTACTACAAAGATGGCAGATAAACATATCGGTTTAGGTCTAACTACTGCAAATAAAATAATTACAGAACATTCGGGAAAACTTAAAATTAATAGCCAGACAGGTAAAGGAACAACTGTAAAAATTTATTTACCTGTGGATGAAAAATCTTTTAAAGAGGAAAATTTTTACTATTAAATACAGGGATTGTCCAAAAAGTTAATTATTATGTCATTTTGAGTTCTGATTGCTATGAAAAAATTTTCATTGGTCAGGCAGGGATGCCTGACCTACAACTTGTGCTCAATTACATTAACAAGCCCGGCCAGGCAGGGATGCCTGACCTACAGTTTGTTCTCAATTATATTTGTAGAATGAGCATCTGAGCTCTTCTATTTAAAGTTTTCACCTGGCCTGGAGTGATCGGAGCTCATAATGATAGCAATAAATTTTAACTTTTTAGACATTCCCGGGAGGAGTAAAAAATATGAGTCAGCATAAAATTCTTATAGTAGATGATGAGGAGAACATTTTAAGAGCCTTAAGAAGGTTATTTATTGAAACAGATTATGTTGTTTCTGTTGAAACAAGCCCTAAAAGAGCCCTTAAGTTACTGGAAAAAGAGAAATTTTCTCTGATTATTTCAGATCAGAAAATGCCTGAAATGACGGGAATAGAAATGTTAAAAATCGCAAAAAAAATCCAGCCAGATGCAATAAGAATTGTTCTTTCCGGTTATGCAGAAGTTGGAATAATTATCTCAGCAATAAATGAAGGTGAAATATATAAATTTATTACAAAACCCTGGGACGATGATAATATGCTTCTTGAAGTAAAAAAGGCACTTGAGTATTATGAATTGAAAACAGAAAAAGAAGCATTAATGAAAAGAATAGAAGAACAAAATAAACAGCTTAAAAGATTTAATGAAGAGCTCGAAAAAAAGGTCGAAGAAAAAACAAGAGAACTGAAGCTGGCTTATTCTGAAAAAGTGTTGTTGACAGAACAACTCAAGGAAAAAGTAGAAGAACTTAAAGGCAGGGACATAATCCTACAGCACCTGCTCTCAATTCACAGCCTCGATGAAACACTAAAAGTAACATTAAAAGTTATTAACAATATTCTCAAAATTAAGAAAGCTGTTATATATATTAAGGACTATAAAGACAATTTTCTTGAGGCTAAATCAGGAATCGGAACAGATGAAGAACCGAAAAAATCAGGTAAAATTGAATTAAATAACGAAGACAATGACATTGTAAAGGTCTTTAAGTCAGGTAAAATTATAAAAAACGATGAAGACAATTATCTACTTCAACCTATTAAAAAAGACCAGAAATCTCTGGGGGTTATAGAAATTGTGAGCAATGAAAAGATTACCGAAGGTTTTATCGAAAAACTGAGCGGGTTTACAAGTTTAGCAGCAATAGCAATCAATGATAGCATTATCAATGAGAATTTACCCGAAATCCAGAGTAAAATAGAAGAAATTTTAGGTGAGATATAAAGTGAAAAAAG
>QNDJ01000140.1 GCA_003644825.1 Candidatus Zhuqueibacterota bacterium
CTTCCCCAGTAATATAATTCATGCAATATTTGTTTTCCTTTATCTTGAGGAAATATTAACATCCCTATTTCTATATTTTTTTCAATAGATGTTCTTGTGAGATTACCGGAACCTAATATGGCGAAAATCGGTTCATCTAAAGCACAAATATATAACTTGGCATGAAGCGAATTATTGTATCGAATTTCTACAAAGTCAGAATTTTTAAGAATATCTATAGCTTGTTTGTGGTAATCTTCTTTAGGTTCCCTTGTAATAATATAAGTAAAAATTTTATCATTTTCTATCCTATTTTTTAATCTTTCAATTGAGAAACGAGTATTAACCAGGCCGGTTATTATTGGTGAGATTATTATAAGATTGTTAGCTTTAAAATCTCCTATAAAAAATTTCTTAAAAAAGTCCATCACCGGATTATATGAGATTTTAACATAAGGAATTTCCTTTTCAATATTCATTTTTTGACTTTCCATAATTTTAAAAAATAAAATCCAATTTATTAAAAATATTTCATTGCTGTTCTGGTCTTTTTCTGAGTTGCAGGTTTTCTATGCCATTTTTTGTAAACCTGACATACCATACAAGTTGATTTTTACTGCCGAGAGAGTCTATTTTAGCACCGTTCAGGTAGAATTCAAGTCCTTTTGCTTTACCGATTCTCATTTCAATAAATTCTTTTGCTTTCCATACTTTTTTATCATCTTTGTAAAAAGTATATTCTTTTGCAGAGTCACCATCAACTGAAACCCTGAGCCATGTAATTTCTAATGCTTTACATTCCAGGGTTACTGGAGTGAATTTTGTTTCTTCTGGTTTGTTTTCAACCTGCGGTATCTTTTCAGTTTTTAATGGTGTTACAATTTCGTGGGTTTTAATTTCAAGTTGATTATTTTCTTTTTTTCTAAAATATGTTTGAAGGCTGAATATAATAACCACTGCAACTACTATAAGGATTACCGGCATTAATTTGCGGTTTTTCTCTTTTAAGAACGGTTCCTTTTCTATTATTTCTTTTTCTGAAGTGGTTTCTTCTTCTTTTTCTTCTGAATCAGGTTCAGTTTTGAACAGGTTATCGAATTTCATCATTGTTTCTTTAACATCCATTCCAAGATACTTTGCATAAGTTTTAATAAAGGCTTTTACATAAGGTCTGGGTAAAAAATCGAATTCACCTGATTCAATTTTTTTCAGGAATTTTATATTTATTTTTGTTTTATCAGAGATTTCTTTTAAAGTTAGTTTTTTTCCTTCTCTGAAGTTTTTCAGTTCTTGTGCAAAGGATTCCATTTTTAAGTTGCTCCGACTATTTCTTTTTGAGCCTGTTTATAAAGGTCATAAAATTTACTTATGGGGAACCCCATTACATTAAAAAAACAACCGTTTACTTTTTTAATGAATAAAGAACCAATACCCTGAATTCCATAAGCACCTGCTTTATCCATTGGTTCCTTACTTTCGATGTATTCTTCAATTTCAATTTTATCCATTTTTTTGAATTCAACTTCAGTTACTTCAAAATCCGTTTTTAATATGTTTTCGGGTTTAAAAAAAAGGGCTATTCCAGTATAAACTTTATGGATGTTCCCGGAAAGGAGATAAAGCATTCTTTTTGCTTCAGAGATATCTTTTGGTTTACCAAGAATTAATCCGTTTATTACAACAACAGTATCTGCTCCAACAATTAATCCGTTATCAATTTTTTTTGAAATATTCTTCACTTTTTTTAAAGCCATATTTGTAACAAAGCTGTCAGGCTTAGTTGATTCTGGTATTTTTTCTTTGATGGAACTTTTTACGATACTAAAATTAAGGCCAAGTTTTTTGAAGATTATTGCTCTTCTTGGTGAACCTGATGCAAGGATTATCTTTCTACCGATAAGATTTTTTATCATACATTTCCCCACAATGCCTGAATCTGGGTAAGAAGGGTTTCTGGTTTATTTGCCGGATGATAATTGCCGGGGTCAATGATATCGAGTTGGTCCGCGGCTTTTTCGTAGTTACCAAGGTAGTAATATGCTTGTGCCAGGATAAGAATCAGGTCACCTGCAGAAATCTGGTTATCTCTTTTAAATACGTAATTACTATCTTTTTCAAGCACAGATTGCGCCGCATTTATTGCATCTTCATAATGGTTCTTTACGATAAGAACTAAAGCTAACCCTGCAAGTGCATCAAGGTTATCCGGTTCTTTTACTAGGGCTTTTTCAAAATTTTCCTGTGCTAAATTGTATTTTTGGTCTCCGCTTCCGAAAGCTAAACGTGCATAACACCACCCCACCCCAATATAAGCATCTGTATTTGTGTTATCGTATTTGAATATTTCACCAAATTTTATAACAGCATTACTATAATCTTTGCTGGAATATAAACTCCATCCTTCATTGATTAAAGAATTAATTATTTCATTAATATCGGGTCCTGTAGATTTCTTTTTCCCGCAGAAAACAAATAAAAGTATAAACAATAGAATTAAATTCTTTTTAATTTTAAGCCTCCTTTATTTTGTTAAAACAAGTTTTAAAGTTCTGGAAAAATTCCCGGCTTTTAATCTGTATAAATATATACCACTGGATACATTTCTCCCGTTATTATCTTTTCCGTTCCAGATTTCTTTGTATGTTCCCTTTGTTTTGTAACCATTAACCAGAGTTCTTATTTCCTGACCCAGTAAATTGTAAATTCTTAATGTTACAAAGCAGCCTTTTTTTATACTATATCTGATAGTAGTTTCAGGGTTAAAAGGATTCGGGTAATTTTGATAAAGGACATATTCAAGTGGTATGGAGAAGCTTCTGGATTTATCATATCTCAATTGATAAGTTCCCAGTCGGTTTATTGTTGCATTTATTGTTTTTGAATCGTAATCAATATAAGACTTGATAGGTATCCACTTGTTGTTATCCAGTATTGCTATATATAGTTTCTCTTTTTTTAGATTTTTCGTCTGTTCAATGTCATATCTGAAGGAGATTTCTGCATTGCCGGCAAGAATTCCAGCAGGGCTAAAGGTTGCAGGTTTACTGACACTTATACTGTTATCCGGAGTTTCAGGTTTTGCCCTTTTTATTTTGAATGGATATCCAGTAAAGGCAATCAGATGGGCATCTTTCTTTAATGAGTAAGCGGGAATATTGAGAACTGCGATGCCATCCAGAGTGGATATTTTACCTTCAGAGGTTGACTGGATTCCCTGAACATTCATAGAAATTGTTGTATCTTTTTTTATGAAACCGTATTTGTTGGTGCCTTCAATAGTAATATCAACTTTTCCATTCTGATTAATAACTACATTATCATCAACAAAGACTTTTCCTGATGTTCCACTTGGTTTAAAATTCAATGTTTTTGTTGAATCTCCGTAAACGATTTTTCCTTTCAGATTTTTGAGGGATAGTTCTTTTTTACCGACAACATAAACATCAATATTCTCGGTGAAGATTGGGTGTTGCAGAAAACCTGTTGTGAATACCGGTTCATCTTCATCAGCATAGGTCATTTCAACACGAATCATAAGGTTGAAGGAATCAAGGTAAACTTCTTCTTCCTGGTCAGTTCGTATTAAAAGTTCACTGAAAGAGCGCCATCCGGGTTTATCAAAAGTCGGTCCGAAGAGTGCCCAGCTGTTGCTATGCCCTTCATTTAACTTATCAACAGCCAGAAATACTGCACCGGTATCATCAGAATCGTGTAAGATGCTCACATAAAAATCATTTTCGAACCCTGTGAGAAAACCCGCCTGGTCCTGGAAATCTACATTTATCCACTGGAAATATTTTGATTCATTTATTGTTATTTTTTTTGGTGGTGCAAGGATTTTACCAGGAGAATTATTTTCACCGGAATCATCATATACTCTTATCTCAAAATCATCTGTATTGAATACACCACCATAAATTTTCATCTTCAAAAGAGTGCTGTTTTTGTTCGGGGGATGAAACTTAACAGCCCATCCAGAACCCTGTGTATTATAACCAAACCATAGTAAATTAACAGGTCTCTGGTCAGCAGTGAAGAATATAACGTCATTTACTCCATCATCATATTTTAACTCTTTAACGAAATAGGATTGTTCGGCACAGGCAGTATAGGAATACTCTGTTTGCAGGTTGATAGGATTTACAAAACACAGGATTATTTCTCTGTATGTTGTGCCAAATTTATTTTCTTTAAACTCCTCATTCGGGTTTACATCAATGACTCTGATTTCGTTTTGAGCAATTTCAATAGCTTTAATTTTTAGAAACCGGGTATTGAAAGACATTTGAAGTGCAAGCCCGCTTGATAGTCTTGAATATTCTCCTGCAACTCCATCTATTTTTTTACTATCAATGGACACAGGATATTCATTATGGTTTTCATGAACCCATGCTTTAAAAGTTTTTGCTTGAGGTAATGCGTAACCCCAGGCAGGATTGATGGAATTGTTGTTCAGTATATTTGCTATAACCCAGTTGGAGAAAAGTTCATCCCAGGATATTGATGGTGTAACCGTTGTCAGAAGATTTTTTATACTCGTTAACCCATTTTCCGGGTCCTGCACAAGATTTTTTATAAAGTTATCTCCTAACTGTTCTTCGAGGTATAGAGTCCATAGTTGAACCTTTACATAATCTGCAATAACTTTAGGGTCTGGATAGGAAGCAAAGGTTGTTAAATTTCTGTTTGTGTCTTCGAAAAAGGGTGAAGGATTCTCAAAGTTGTAGCCTGTTAAAATTTGTGCATACTGAGATAACCCTTCATTTAAAAAACTTTGTTCATTTTTATCATAGTTGTAATGAATTAAATGCTGAAACTCATGAGCTACATTGCTTAGAAGGTTGTGAACATTGGATAGAGAAGGGTATGTATCAATATAAAGAAGGTCTCTCTGGTTACTTCCTTCAGATGTGGTCTGGTCATTGGATGTGAAATATCCTGCATAGTAAATTGATTCCTGGGGGTAATTGTCTTTGATATCCAGAAGTAAGAAATCGACAAGTCCGTCACCATCTTTGTTGGGTGGTTCTCCGAAATATTCGATTTCGAGTTCAACAATGCCTTTATTTGGGTTTTTTGATCCGGTTGGTGTAGAGTGTTCCAGCCTCTCCATTATTGTATTAACAATTTCATCAGTAACTCTTCCATTTTCCAGTTCAGCTTTTTCGACCCAGATTTGTGTTTTTTGCCCTTTAGCTCTTAATTCTGCTGTTAAAGTATAGAATTTTTGTTCTTTATGATTGATAGCATAAAACTGAAGAGTATCACCTACATTATATTCTGTTTTAGATATTTTTTTTATGCTTTTTATTGTTTTTTTGAAGAAATCCGGGTTTAATTTTTCTGTATTTATAATGGCTTTTTTGATGTATTCTCTGTTAAAAACGGGTGTTCCACAGAGATATGTCCTTTTCTCTATTCCAGCTAAATTTCTTGTTTTTATCTCTTGATGTTTATTCTGACCGAAAAGTAAATTATTATGACAAAGAGGGAATAAAAAAAATAGTAAAATTATAACGATTCTTTTTTTCTGTCCCA
>QNDJ01000141.1 GCA_003644825.1 Candidatus Zhuqueibacterota bacterium
AAAGTCATAATTCTTATAAAACAGTCATTTTTGAAATTTGAAGGTTTAACAGGTATAATTTGCTAATTTTTTATTTATTTTAATATATTACTTCACTTAAAATAATAATTTCAACATACCTATCATTGCAAAAGCAATCTCCTTACAGGGTGCAACTATTCATAAACAGGCAAGGATGCCCGTTCTACGATTGCAATTGAGAACAAACTGTAGGTCAGGCATCCCTGCCTGACCTGATAAACTCATAGATCAAGAGTTTTCAAATAGTAAATCTTTATCATATTAAGAGATTGCTTCGCCCCATACGGGTCTCGCAATGACAATTGGAGTTATATTACTTTACTTACGCACCAATGACAATGATACTGGATGTTTAATAAATCAAATTTCATAGAATACTGTTTTAAATCATGGATATGGAACTATTATTTTATTTAAAAGTCTAATTCCAGCATTCTATAAAAAATAAATATAAGTAAAATAAACTATAACTGAAAAATCGCTGAATGTCTGGAACGAAGTAGTCTTTTTCGTACACTAAAGAGATAACATTGTAATTTCAATTAATAATTTTTTTAATTTGCTTTTTTAAAAATGAATTGATTATTAAATAGTTTATGTTATTTTATTTTCTGAAAGGAGGTGATTTTAAATGAAATTATTTAATAAAAGATGGTGTTTTTTGATTTTGTTTTTTTTCCTGTTTTTTTCTTTTTTTACACCGTTTAAAGGGTATGCAGGAGAAGGAAAATATAAATGTAAGCTCCGTTTTGAAATTTCATTCGATAAAAGTTTATGTAATAAACCCCTTGATGGAAGAATGTTACTAATGATTTCTACTGATGATAGAAATGAACCCCGTTTCCAGATTAATGATGGACCAAATACTCAATTGATTTTCGGGATAAATGTAGATGAATTAGAACCCGGCGAAAAAGCTACAATTGATGAAACTGTATTTGGATATCCATTGAAAAGTATTGCTGAGATTCCTTCGGGTGAATACTGGGTTCAAGCTCTTCTTAATCGATACGAGACATTTCACAGGTCTGATGGTCATACCGTAAAATTACCAATGGATAAAGGTGAAGGCCAGAGATGGAATAGAAAACCCGGGAATCTTTACAGCACTCCAAAAAAATTTTGGATAGACCCTTCGGTGAATAAAACAATCAAAATTGTTCTTGATAAGAAAATTCCCCCAATTCCTGAGCCTAAAGATACAAAATATATCAAACATATAAAAATTCAGAGTAAACTTTTGACGAAGTTCTGGGGTCGTCCGATGTATCTTGGTGCCTGTGTTCTCTTACCAGAAGGATTTGATGAGCATCCTGAAGCTCGTTATCCTCTTGTTATTAATCACGGGCATTTTCCATATACTTTTACCGGGTTCAGAGAAACACCACCTGATCCAAACCTTATTCCAGTTTATAGTGAGCGATTTCACTGGGAAGGATATAACAGAACAGTTCAGGAATATGCTTATAAGTTTTATAAGGACTGGACGGGACCCGATTTTCCCAGGATGGTAGTTGTTAAAATCCAGCATGCAAATCCATATTATGATGATTCTTATGCTGTGAATTCTGAAAACCTTGGTCCGTATGGAGATGCAATCACTTATGAACTTATCCCTTATATAGAAAAGAAGTTTAGATGTATTGGTAAAGGATGGGCAAGGTTTCTTTATGGTGGTTCAACAGGTGGCTGGGAAGCCCTTGCTGTCCAGATATTTTATCCTGATGAGTATAATGGATGCTGGGCTGCCTGTCCTGACCCGATTGATTTCAGGGCTTATACGATTGTTAATATTTATAAAGATAAAAATGCTTATTATGTTGACAGTAAGTGGAAAAAAACACCAAGACCAGGTCACAGGAATTATCTTGGTAAAATCAGCGCAACTCTGGAAGAAATGAACCACAGAGAACTCGTCCTTGGAACAAACAGTCGCTCAGGAGAGCAGTGGGATATCTGGGAGGCAGTTTACAGCCCGGTTGGTGAGAATGGCTACCCAAAAAGAATATGGAACAAAATGACAGGCGAAATTGACCATTCAGTTGCTGAATACTGGAAAGAACATTACGATCTTCGTTACATACTGGAAAGAGACTGGAAAAAAATTGGACCAAAACTGAAAGGAAAAATTCATATTTATTGCGGTGATATGGACAATTATTATCTGAATAATGCTGTATATCTTATGGAAGAATTTCTTGAAAATACAAAAGACCCTTATTATGATGGAGAGGTTGATTATGGAGACAGAGCTGAACACTGCTGGAACGGGGACCACACCAGGCCAAACGCTATATCGAGGTTGAGGTATCATCAGATGTTTATACCAAAGATTTTAGAGCGAATTCTTAAAACTGCTCCTCCAGGTGCAGACCTTACAAGCTGGCGGTATTAAGTTAAGTATAGTATTTTGTTTTCTTGAAAAATAGATAATAATTGTTTAAATTAAGTTGTTATGCATGAATTTTCTTTGGCAATGGACATATTTAACATTGTTCTTGAAACTGCAAAAAAGGAAAAGGTTAAGAAGGTATATTCAATCAAGCTTGAGGTTGGTAAATTAATGGCGGTGATACCGGATAGCCTTTTATTCAGTTTTGAGACAATATCCAGAGGAACTATACTGGAAGATACTAAACTTGAAATAGATGAAGTCCCTGTAAAAGCCCGATGTAAAAATTGTAAAAGAGAATTTGAGGTGAATGAATTATTTTTTATGTGTCCATATTGCAAAAGTACTGATCTTAAAATAATATCCGGAAGGGATATGTTCATAAAAAGCCTGGAGGTTGAAAAAAATGGAAGTGATAAGCTTAAGACGTAATGTTCTGCAGAGGTATGATGAAATAGCAAGAGAAAATAGACAGTTATTCAATTCTAAAAATATTCTTGTAATAAATCTTTTAAGTTCTCCTGGTTCAGGTAAAACAAGTATTATAGAGAAAACTCTTGAGAAGATTGGCAATAGCCTGAATGTTTCAATTATAGTTGGTGATGTTCAAACTACCAATGATGCTGAAAGAATTTCAAAGTTTAATATTCCAGTTGTTCAATTAATAACAAATGGAGCCTGTCACCTTGATAGTAAAATGATAAAAAATGCTCTTGATAAATTGGAGCTTGATAATATAGAAATACTAATTATTGAAAATGTAGGTAATCTCGTTTGTCCATCGAGTTATGACCTGGGTGAGAATATGAAGGTTGTTGTTTTTAGCACAACTGAAGGAACGGATAAACCATTAAAGTATCCTTCAATGTTTCATAGAGCAGAAGTGGTGATAATAAACAAGATAGATTTAATTCCGTATACGAATTTTTCACTTGAAGATGCGAAAAGATATGTTCTTCAATTGAACCCAAAAACAAAAATTTTTGAAACTTCCTGCACGACCGGGGAAGGAGTAGGAGAGTGGTGTGAATGGCTGTTAGAAAAAATGAAAAATATCAATGCTACAAAATAGAAATAAATGGAGTAGTACAGGGTGTTGGATTCAGGCCTTTTATTTACAGATTAGCTCTTAAGAATAATCTTAAAGGTTATATTCTGAATAATTCTTCCGGTGTTGAAATTGAAGTTGAGGGCTATATTGAGGAAATTGATAACTTTTTAAAAGAAATTCAGATAAATCCACCTCCACTTGCGGAAATAACGGGCATCTCAAAAACCCTTTCTTCTTTAAAAAAGTATGACGGATTTACCATTAGAGAAAGTAAAGCAAAAGAAGAGACTCTTACCTTAATTTCCCCGGATATATCAATTTGTGATGATTGTATAAAAGAACTATTTAATACACAGGACAGACGATATTTATATCCTTTTATTAATTGTACAAATTGTGGACCCCGGTATACTATTATTGAGGGTATTCCTTATGACAGGAAAAACACTTCTATGAAGGTGTTTAAGATGTGTAGGGAATGTCAGTCTGAATATGACAATCCTTTGAACAGGAGGTTTCATGCTCAACCGAATGCCTGTCCGAAATGTGGACCTCACGTTAAACTTATTGATAACAACGGTAATAAAATTGTGGATTCAAATCCGTTAATGAAAACCATAGAGTTGTTGAAAAATGGAAGGATTGTTGCAATAAAAGGACTTGGTGGTTTTCATCTTGCCTGCGATGCTGAAAACGATTATGCAGTAAAAACTTTGAGAAAAAGAAAACATAGAGAAGAAAAACCCCTTGCAATTATGTCAGAAAATCTGGATATAATAGAATCTTTTGCCAGAGTTTCGCTGGAAGAAAAAAAATTATTGTGTTCACCCCAGCGACCAATAGTGTTATTGAGAAAAAAAATTCCCAATTCCATTTCAGGATATATTTCTCCTGGGAATAATTACTTTGGGGTAATGCTTCCTTATACCCCTCTTCACTATATTCTTTTAAGGGGTAATTTTAAAGCACTTGTAATGACCAGTGGTAACCTGACCGAGGAACCTATAGCTTTTGAAAATATGGATGCACTGAAAAGATTGAATAAAATAGCTGATTATTTTTTAGTGCATAATAGAGAAATTTACATAAGGAATGATGATTCGGTTTACAGGATTTTTAATAAAAAGACTTATCCAATAAGAAGGTCAAGAGGGTATGTACCTTTTCCAGTTTTTCTTAAAAAGAAAGTACCTTCAGTTCTTGGATGTGGTGCTGAGTTGAAAAATACTATCTGTTTAACTAAAGGTGATAAAGCTTTTTTAAGTCAGCATATTGGGGATATGGAAAATTATGAAACATTAAAATCTTTTGAAAAAAGTATTGAACATCTTAAGAATATTCTTGAAATTGAGCCTGAAATTATTGCGTATGACCTTCATCCTGATTATCTCAGTACAAAATATGCCCTTAATTTAAGGAACAAAAAACTTATAGGTGTGCAACATCATTTTGCTCATATTTTAAGCTGTATGGCAGAAAATCAGCTTGAAGAAACAGTAATTGGTATATCGATAGATGGGACGGGATATGGAACTGATGGAAATATCTGGGGTGGTGAGTTTTTAATTGTTTCTGAAGATGATTTTGAGAGGGTAGCCCATTTTGAATATGTTCCGATGCCGGGTGGAGAAAAAGCTATTAAAGAACCCTGGAGAATGGGACTCAGTTATCTTTATCATACTTACGGCGATGAATTAAACAACCTTGATATAAAATTTTTAAGAGAAATTGATACTAATGATAAAAGAATTATTCTAAGAATGATCGAAAAAAATATTAATTCTCCTTTAACTTCAAGTTGTGGTAGACTTTTTGATGGTGTAGCTTCTTTAATTAGTATAAGGCAGAATGTAAAATTTGAAGGCCAGGCAGCTATTGAACTGGAAAATAAAATCCCTCCTGACTGGAAATTTTCTGACAGGAAATATCATTACAATATTTTCAGTGAAAGGGGAAAAAAGATAATTAAAATAGATGGAATAATAAGAGGAATTGTAATCGATATTATGAAGAGAAAAAGTAGGAATATTATCAGTTATAAATTTCAT
>QNDJ01000142.1 GCA_003644825.1 Candidatus Zhuqueibacterota bacterium
ATTTTAAATACTCATCATCGGAAATATCTACTGGTAATCCTCTTTTTTTCTGAACCCTTTTCCATCGATTTTCAGCTTCTTTTTTCCAGTACTGGAGTGTTTCCGCACTTTCAGGAATTTCTCCCTGGTCTTTAGAGGTTTCCATCCATTTCTTCAGTTTATTTCGAAGCTCCGTCAGAACATTAGAATACTCCTGTCTATCAGCAAGATTATTTATTTCAAAAGGGTCATTCTGCAAATCATATAATTCTTCTTCGGGGCGGTTTGGAGCCATAAACCGAGCCTGTTCAGGTTTCAATTTGCCCTGTGAATACAATACTCTCATCAGGGTTAAAACAGGATACATCCTTTTTTTATAAACATTTCCCTGTGTATAAGGTCTATCAGGATAAAAGTTGCGGATATACTTATATCTCCCGGTTCGAAAACATCTGATTCTATCAACGGTTTCATCACAGCGGTCTCTTGCAGCAACAATATATCCTCTCTTTTTTGAGTTTCGGTCGAGGAAATCTCTACCCTGCATATAATCCGGAATATCTATTCCTGCTATTTTCAAACAGGCAGGAACTATATCTATCAGGCTCACAGGGTCATTGTTAACCGTTCCTTGCTTCACATAATCTGGCCAGCGAACTATCAGAGGAATATGAATTCCACCATCATAGAGAAATTGTTTACCCCTTATATGTGCACGCCCGTGGTCTCCAAAAAAGAAAATTACACTATTATTCAGCAGTCTTTCTTTCCTCAAACGATT
This sequence comes from Candidatus Zhuqueibacterota bacterium, assembly GCA_003644825.1. GTDB lineage: Bacteria > SM23-31 > SM23-31 > B21-G16 > B21-G16 > B21-G16. The sequence continues at coordinate 761 of QNDJ01000142.1, forward strand.
AATGATTTCTCCAATTCTTTTATCAAGCAACTGGTTTGTTTCCAGATATAACGCCCAGTCCATACGTGTTATAGGATGGTCAGGATAGTAAGGGGGTATTTCCACCTTATCAGGGTTAACAGGATTTTCATAGTCCCTTTTAAACGGTCGATGTGACATCCGTATCTGAATCTGTGCAAAAAAAGACTGTCCATTTTCCCTTTGAGACCAATCTGTACCATCAAAAGGATGATCAACTTTAAAGTTAAAATCCTGTTTACCCGGTCTGGAGCCCGGATTCCCATAACCATTGCATACAAAATATCCAGCAGAACGGAGATATTCAGAAATCATCTTCACATTATCAGGCAATGGTTCTTTATCTTTAGTACGATGCTGATGTGCTCCTATACTGGTTTGATACATACCTGTGTTAAATGCAGAACGAGAAGGTGAGCATACAGCACCTGTGGAAAACGCATTTGTGAAGCGAATACCTTCATCTGCAAGTTTATCAATATTTGGTGTTTTTACAAGAGTCGTACCATAGCATCTAAAATCAGGACAAACATCCTCTGCAATCAACCAGATAATATTTGGTTTTTTATATGTTTTTGGCCTCCAATTTATAAATGCAGGTATTCCGAGTGTTGCAATGCCCACACCAGCAGTTTTGAGAAATCTTCGACGGTCAAAATTATCTTTCATTTTTGCTCCTGTAAAATAATTCAAAACCTGTAAATTTTAAACCGATTCATCTATAATTTTAATATTCTTAAATTTACAGAAATACTTCAACTCTCTGGCAATATCACCGTAGCAGGTCAACCTATGCAATCCATCTGTCCAATTTCTCCATAAGTTTTCAACACTGCCATCAACTTTTACAACTATTTTTGTTCTACAGCCTCTATCATACTTAATTGAAACCGGAGTATCAATTATTTCACCTGTGAAGTATCTTAAATTATCACTATCAATTAATATTGCCTGAGTTACCCTCTGACCAACTCTCATTTTTACCTGAGGGACAGCGCCTTCCCGTCTTTCCATAATACTCCGAAGCTTATACGGAGCAGAAGGTTTATCCGGTCCATCCATTTTTGTTGTTCCAAGACAGTGGGCAAGAATAATAGTATTGCTGGATTCATCAACAGTGGGGTCACTTATAAAACCGGGTCTACCGGTTAATCCCTGCAATATTATATAGGTCATAGCGGCTCGCAAGTCTGATTCACAGATGCCACCCAGTCCCATATCATTAAGTCTTGTAAAACCAATACAGGGATATGCAGGTAATTTGATAGTTTTATCCCACATAGTGCCGTAGCAATCAACAGTCATTACAGTAGCATTTTCTTCATCCAGCAATTTTTCAAAAGCAAGTGCAAGTTTACAGGACCTGAATATTTCCTCTTCAGAAGGTTCAACCACTTTTTCAGCATTCTTAATCCATTTTTCTGTTTCTTTCTTTGCTTTTTTATCATCAATTGAATTATAGGTATCAATCACTCTTTTCAGTTTAATCATTTTTATTTCTGTTCCAAACCTGTTTTTTATTTTACTTACATATTCATCAGACTGCTGTGTAGTAAGATTAAGAATTTTAGCCTCTCCTAAATGATGAATGGCTCTAAAAGGTTTTATAGCAGTAACAAGTTGACTGTAATCACTTGTTAACATACACTCCATTCTGGCACCTATTTTCTGTTTTTGCATAGTCCCAAACCTTATCCACTCATGGCCAGAGTATGGAACAGCAAAAACCATTGTAGGTTTTCCCATTTCAAGAATCTTTTTCAAAACAGGCATTATTCCTATATTGAATTGTATTGCAAGAATACCGTCAACTTCTTTTAGCCTGTCTATAACAGAATTCAGCTCTTCATTAGATGTTATTAGTTTATCAACAATAAACTCAACATCTAAAAATTCACTTTTAAACTTTTCAAATTCCGTTTTATATTTTCTGATTTCTTCATCAAAGTTTAAGTCTGGTTTTGGCCATAACCCAAAAGATGTTCCCAAATAAATTCTTGCCACCTTAACCTTAGATTTTATAATTCTTCTTTTAATCTGATTTGCATTATATGAAAAAATATCTGTGCCTCCGAGGCATATTGCACCACCAGCCGCAGAAATTTGAAGAAATTTCCTCCTGTTAATTTCTCTGTTCATTTCATTTCTCCTGATATTTGAATTAAAATTTAACTCTTATTGTTTTCAATTTTGTTTCAGGCATAGAAGAAACTCCTTTTATTATTTTTATCCTATTTATATCAGGTTCTCCAATTTTGATTGTATATTTACCATCTTTAAAAACTTTCGGTCGAAAGGATTTTCCTTTAATTCTCAACGTGTAAACTATTTCATTACTTGATTCATCAATTATTTGTATTACTGGGTTAATTAATCCACTCACTTCAAATAAAGGAAGATAAGCTACAGCTTTTTTCCCATAGTTGTCTTCCATATTTATAGTTATAGGCCAGCCAGGATACTGCCCACCCGTAGAGGGGTCATCAGGGTCTGCATATCTGGGCCAGCATTCAAAGGTTATTGTTTGATCTTTTTTGTTAAATTTAATAATTCCATATCCGGGCATTCTATCATGCAGAGCTGCTGGTTTCTTACCTGAAGGTTTACCTGGATTTGCTGCTGCCCACACAGTGATATAATTACCAAATCCATCCAGAAACTCTCCTGTATATTCGGGCATTCCTTTCTTTCGATTTTTGCCTGGCTTAAGAGGAACCCATGCTCTTGGATAAAAATTGGCAATCGATGGAACACAAAATGACCAGATTGCATCATTCCAGTCATCGATTCCATGGTGAATAACGGTTGCTAAGTGCTGATCACCAGAAATGTGTACAGCAAAAGCTTTACGAAGTTTTTCCAAAGCCTTTTTTCTACCGGTCTGTGGCCATCCATTAGAGTCATAATCTGCATATAAACGCTTAAGTTTTGGTCCATGCAGGGTTGCTGCATTTGCAAAAACTGTTTGAGAGAGCACTGCTTTCACATCGGTATTTTTCCAGTCGGCAGCCCATTCTTCAAGGAATTTCAATTGACGTTCACCAAGGAGTGTTGCCCCGGGAACATCTGCTGTTTTCGGGTCAAAGTCAGGGTCTATGACATGGTCAGCTCTTCCACTTTTTGTTTCAGGAACAAGTCCTTCAGGCCCAGACTTAAATTTACGGTCTTCAATTACTGCAAAACTGACTCTTCCATAATTCAAATCACAATAATAAACACCAATTCCCTGTTCAACTGGTCTGGGGTCAAAAGAGTCAGGCAAATGACTCGTTTGAGTTCTCTGCACCATATTCACCCATTCAGGTGGCATTAAGTATCCACCTCGAACATCTTTATCGGTTTTTCGTCCTCCTGCTCCCCACAAATTTCCCTGATAAACATCGTGGTCATCTGGAATCGTAATACAGGGGATATCCTTTGTCAGGTCTCGAAATGCCCAGCACCATAAATACCACTTATACAGATAATCAAGGAAAGCCTTTTCTACAGGGAATTTAACCGCAACAGTTGGGCTCGCCCCCTCATAAACCTGGTCACCTGAAAAGAAAAGAATATCCGGTTTATGTTTTTTTACTTTTTCAGTCAGGTCATTATGAGGAAACCAGATTCTATCAGTCCAGGGAAATTCACCCCTGTCAACTCCACCCCAGCCATGACCAAGATTATGATTACCAGTAAAAGCTGCCAGAACTATAGTCTCTTTTTCAACAGGGTTATGTTTTATAGTTCCATAATAATAATATGGAGTGAGAGAGCCATCTTTTACTTTCATATTATAAACTACCCTATATTCAATATCCCTATTAAAATTCCAGTTGTTCACCTTAAATGTCGCAGTATAACCTGGAATAATTATGCCTGCCGAAGCAATCTCGTTCCATTTATCATTATTTTTAATTTCAAGAAAAACAATTTGAGTATCCTTCTTCCCAATCGGTAATATTTGGGCTGTCATTTTCATAACATTTTTGCTCAACGTATATTGAGTGCTTAATACAGGTCCACAATAACGGTCTTTATGTTCTTCTAATTTAGTGCCAGAAACCTTCCAGTCCTTAAACCAGAAACCTGTTGTATTTTTTCCTGTACCGGGATGAGATACAAGGGTAATATTACCGACCAGCCTATCAGGATTAACATTACTCAAAGTTATCTTATCCAGTTCTTTTCCTGTTTCTGGTTCATAACAGGAAAAATCAAGTAAATATCTCTTATTAACAGGTTTAACTGAAAGTTTCAATTTGATAGCCTTATAATTTCCTATTCCATTAAGCTTACGAAAAAGATATTTATTCTTTTCTGTAAAATCTTTAACAAACAAACACCCTTTAGTATCAATGCCGGCAAAAAGTCCACCACCTTTTCCATAACTATGATGAATTAAAGACGCAGCCCTGTAATCCATACCCTTACCTGCGCCAATTAAAAATCCTGCAGCAGCATCGGATGATACCTCTTTACCTAAATTAATTAAGCCTGTTTGAACAGACATTTCCATCATACCTTTTTTTGAGCCAAGGCGACAGGTTAAGAGGTGAACTGTTCGCATCGGTTTTCTACCTGAAAACTCTATACACTCAAGCCTGCCATTAGCTACCCGCCAGTCCTGTAATCGATTCGCCCAGTATTCAGGTCCGACCCATGTTCTTTCTATACCTTTAGACCATTTACTTTGAAAATATACCTCTTTTTCGACTCGAGCATTAATAAA
>QNDJ01000143.1 GCA_003644825.1 Candidatus Zhuqueibacterota bacterium
CAGATACAAAACTTTCAACTTTTCTGGTATTTCATAAAGGCTTTTAATGGTAAAATCTGCTGTGGTTTTTTCGTTTTTATTTTTTGTGAAAAGAATAGTATACATACCTGCATTTTTTGCACCAACAATATCAGCGTATTCATTATCTCCTATGTGAATAACATTCTCAGGAGATACATTAAAATAGTTAAGTAATTTTTCAAAAACTACCGGATGGGGTTTGCCGTAAATAGTTTCGTTGGAAAAAAGTGTAAGACTGAAATTTTTTAGTATGCCTTTCATCTTCAGAATTTTCCTCAATGTATCTCCTATAGTAATTCCAGTATTGGAGATAAGAGCAAGGGTATATTTTTTTGAAAGCTCATCAAGGATTTTTTTTGCTCCTTTCATTAATCCTGGGGGAATGTCAGTGACTGTTTTTTGAATAAAATCCGTAATGTCTTTAATCTCCCTACTGGAGAATTTAATACCTAAAATGGAACCAAGAATCTCAAGATATTCCTCTGGTGGCGGTGTTCTCGAACTCATCATCCATATTCTATCAAGCTCATTGTATGCTTCCTCATAGGCATTCTCTACATCTTCATAAGTTACATCTTTATAATGTTTAATAATCTCTAATATATAATTTATTCTCATTTTTTTTCTTATACTGTTTTTGTTATAAATAATCAAAGTATTCCAGAGATCAAAAGATATCAATTTGATTTTCATCATTATTTAGGTTTTTGTTTTTCCAAAGTTATCCCAAAAACAAATTAAAAAATAAAAATAAAATTTCCAAACTTAAAAAATGAAAAAGCCAGGCTAAACATTAGCCCGGCTTTTCTCCATCTATCAGATTGAGGGGGTTTTATTCATATCTGAGGGATTCAATAGGATCAAGTTCTGCAGCTTTTTTTGCAGGATATATCCCGAAAATCATTCCGATACCTGCTGATACATCAAAAGCAAGAAATATCGAGCCGAATGAAATAATAGTTTTCCAGGCTGCATAATAAGTTATAATTTTTGTCATTATAAACCCTATAAATATGCCTATAATTCCGCCTGTGAAACTCAGAACAATTGCCTCAATGATAAACTGTCCCAGGATATCTTTTCTGGTTGCTCCTACGGCTCTTCTTATACCGATTTCTCTTGTTCTTTCAAGCACTGTTGCAAGCATAATATTCATAATACCTATACCACCCACAAGCAGGGAAATCCCGGCTATACATCCCATTACTATGTTAAATATTCTCTGTGTTTTCTGGCTCTGCTTTAATAATTCTTCAGGCACTATTATCTGATAATCCTTCACATTATTATGTCGTTTACTTATTATTCCATTAATGATGTTAGAGGCTTCCCGTATTCTATCAGGATTGTTCACTTTTATGGTAATCTGGTCAATTTCGCTTTCAAATAGAGGATGATGAAATCTTTTTAATGCTGTGGTTATTGGAATATAAACATCCTGATTCAAGTTTCTCAGGTTAATTGAACCCGCTTTTCCTGAACCCAGAGCTTTTTCTTCCATTACTCCAATTACTGTAAACCACTGATTACCAATCTTAACATTTTTGCCTACTGGATTCTTAAAATAAAAAAGTTGTCTTTTAATTTCAGCTCCTAAAACGCAAACTCTTTCAGCTTTCTCAAGATGCAGATAATTAATAAAAGAACCCTTCTGGACTTTAAAATTCATAATTACGTCATATTCAGGCATTACACCAATAACCACACCTTTTGCTTTTTCACTGCCCAGAGAAACTTCGGCCTCAAGCTCTTTCTGAGGTACTACCTCATCAATTAGTGGACAAATAGCTTTAATGGCTTCAGCATCTTCAAGTTTCATTCCCATAGAAAGATTTGTTCTTCCTTCACCCGTTTCCTTATCCTTAACAGGAAAATCCTGAACGATAATATTATTAATTCCCATTAAAGCAATCTGGTTTAGGGCTTCCTGTTTTGCACCCTCACCTATTGAAAGCATCGCAATAACAGCAGCAACTCCAAAAATAATGCCGAGTCCAGTAAGAAGGGAACGGAGTTTATGACTTTTTAACCCCTGTAATCCTACATTAAAACTTTCACCTATATTCATATCCTAATCGTTAAAAATAATTATACCATCAGGGAAATTATTATTATTTACTGGTTGTTTTTTAATTTTTTGTTTGGGACTTTTCCCAATTTCTTCCAGCCGCAAAGTGGGGTCTCTTAGAGTAACTCTTTCACCCTTTTTAAGCCCCTTTTTAATAACAACATAATTACTATTTTTTGGTCCCAATTCAACAACTCTCTTTTCTGGTCCTGGATTCATAACATAAACCACAGTTTTTCCGTCCTTTTCAAATACAGATTGCAAGGGGATATATAAAACATTTTTTATTCTTTCGGTTATAATCTGACAGGTTGCGCTCATACCTGGTTTCAGTTTCTTATCACTTTCTTTAATTGTAACAATAACATCAAATACTTTAACTTTTGAATCGTTTCTTCCTTCACTTCTTGCAAGATTTGCAATTTCGGTTACATTGCCATAATACACAGCATCAGGGTGAGAATCAAGCCTTATAATAACATCCTGACCTTTTTCTACCTTGCTAATATCTACCTCATTGACTTTAGTTTTTACCTGCATAATAGAAAGGTCTGGAATGCTGATTATTCCCTGTCCTCTCCAGGGCGTATCTCCTACTTTAACCTTTTGTCTTCCTGTGGGTCCCCAGATTTTTTCATAAACAACAAGACCAGGAGTGGGTGCAGTAATAGTACAGGATTTAATCAGTTTTTCAATCTTTTCAACCTCCAGTTTAGCATGTTTTATTTTAAGCTCAGCTTTTTTTCTATCAGCCTCATCAATTATTTTTTGAGCTTTAATTTTTTCTTCTGCTTGTTTTAATGCTATATCAGCTTTTTTCATTTCAATTTCTTTCTGTTCTCTTTTCATTTGAGCTTCATATTTCATTTGAGCAAGATTAATCTCAGCCTGTCGATGAGAGTATCTCTGGGTTTCCAGAGAAGCTTTCAACTGAGCCATATTTGATTCCTGATTTGCCAGTAAACTCTGGTATTCAGCTTCTGCATTCTTCATCTCATTTTTTTTCTGTTCAAGTTGTTTCTCAAATTCTCCAGTATCAAACTGGACAAGAAAATCACCCTTTTTCACTATAGAACCTTCTTCAACAAGTTTGATTATCTGTAAAGATCTCCTGAACTCCCTGGGAACAGTAATAACAGTATTTTTATGTGCCTGAAGCTCTCCAGTTGTTCGAATATCTGTAATAAACTCACCATATTTTACCTCCGTGGATGCTATATCTGGAACACCTGAACCAGAAACCCAGTATACAGTAAAAACAAAGATTACTATAAATATCCCTAATAAATACCTTTTTTTTGTAGTCCTGAAAAAAAGTATTATCTTATCCATATCTATCTGCCTTTTTTATTATCGACCTTAATTTTCTGATTTGAAGAGTTCTTCAGTTTATCCAGTATCTCGGTGGATATTCTTCCACCATTTTTTTTAATAAGTTCCATAACTTTTTCAGGGGAAATTTCCTCATTTTTCTGTTTTAATATTTTCTTAAAATCTCTGTTTTCACCATAATTATACTCAATACCTAACTCTTTAAATTTTTTAAAATGTTCGGCAAGAGCTTTTAGTTTTTGAGTTTCCTTTATTTTATAATTATGATAGCCCAATTTTTCCATTCCACTTACAAATGGATTCTTTAAAATCCTATCTCCTTCCTTTAATCCTTTTTCAACTATTACGAAGGAATGGTTTATTTTCCCTGTTGTTATCTCTATGGGCTTTTTATTTCCCTGAACAAGCACAAAATCTTTTCCATTTTTTTCGAAAACTGAACTTATCGGAATGAAAATCTTATCAGGTATTGATTCAATTTCGAGGTCAACACAGGCTGTTAATCCTGGTTTTAATCGGGGGTCAGATTCATCAATGGAAAAAACAACTTCAAATACCTTTACATTAGAATTTCTTTTATACTCTTTAGATAAAGTGGAAATTGAAGAGATTTTCCCATGAAATACTGAACCCGGATAGGCATCAAGATAAACTTTTCCTTTTTGCCCGACCCATATTTTTTTTCTATCGATCTCATTTACAAACAAGATTGCCTGCATTTTTGTCAGGTCAGGTAATCTAATAATCCAGGAGCCGGGCCGTACCTTATCTCCTACTTTATATTTTATTCTTGTTGGCCAGCCGTATTCCTGATATACTACAAGACCCGGTATGGGAGCTTTTACCGTTAAACTTTCAATATCCTTATTAATTTTATCTATTTTTGACTTAATCTGGTTTATTTTTACTTCTAATTTTTTAAGTTCTGTTCTATCAATTATTTTCTGAGATTGGATTATTGTTTCGATTCTTTTAAGTTCTATTTCTGATTTTTTGAGGTTTAACCTGGCCGCTTCTTTTCTTGATTCGGACTCATATTTAAGAAGCTCCAGTTGAAGTTTTGCTATTTTATGTGAATATTTAATCCCATCAAGGTTCGAAAGCATTCTTTTCATACGGGTCTGCTGGCTGATTTTTATCTTTTCATAATTAGCAAGCTCAACATCAAGCTGGTCTTCGAGTTCATTTAGTTTTGAAAGAAGTTCAGAAGGATCAAATTTTATCAATATATCACCTTTTTTAACAGTCGTTCCTTCGGGAGCAAGATAAATTATCTGTAAATTACCACTTACGTTTTCTCTTACACCTTCTGGAGCAGTAACTATTCTGAAATTTACTGCCTTTATTTCAGCTGTTTCCCTCATCGATACAACAAAATTACTTTTTTTTACTTCTATAGTTTCATAATTTACAACATTTCCTTTTATAAGAACTGATAGGAGAAAAATAATAATAAATACAAATGCAATAATGATGACAGTTGAAGTTTTTCTATGTACTTTTAAGTAACTCATCAAAATTAATTTTTTAACTTTCCAGGGTGATATTACTGGTATTTAATTACTTATTAATAAATATTACTGATTTACACCTCTTTTCAATCCGACCTTTTGCTTATCCCAATCAAGTTTGTTCTTGATTTTCCCTATTCTATCTAATCTGATACAATTATCCTGGAGTTCATCAAATCCGATATAGAAATCTCTTGTTTTATTCAGATTTATCTCAACGTGTGGAATCGGTGGAATATGTATATCAAGGTCCGGTATATTTTTTTCAACAGGTGGAATGTCAGGAATCTCTATATCAATTGTTGGTACTGGCGGCAAATCAATATCCAGTCGAGGTACTTCAGGTATTTCCAGGTCAAGCTCCATCTCCTTTAACCTGTTATTCAGCAGTTCCATTCTCTTTTCAAGCTGTTTTAATTTTACTTCCGGAATTCTTATTTCGAAGTTTTCGAGTTTTCTAAGTTTTTTCTCGAATCTTCTCAGTTTCCAGTGTTTTTTATATTTTTTAAACTTTTCCTGACCAATTGCAGGAGCTGCTAAAAGA
>QNDJ01000144.1 GCA_003644825.1 Candidatus Zhuqueibacterota bacterium
CTTTTCTTCTGTGGCTTATTTTATTTTTGACTTTATTGCCCAGTTCGGCAAATGTTTTGTTGTAATTTTCAGGGATAAATAAGGGGTCATAACCAAATCCACTCAAGCCTTTCATTTTAGAAGATATTTTTCCTTTACAGATTCCTTCAGCAATTTCAAGGGTTTTTTCTCCCTTCAAGACCATAATGCACCTGAATTGAGCTCTTCTTTTATCTTCGGGGATGTTCCTCATAATATCTAAAAGCTTTATATTATTTTCAAGGTCATCAGCATTTTCTCCTGCAAACCTCGCTGAGTTTACACCCGGAGCACCATCAAGAATATCAACTTCCAGCCCCGAGTCATCACTCAAAGTTAATATGCCTGTTTTGTCATAAAAATATTCAGCCTTCTTTTTCGCATTTTCCAGAAAAGTTTTACCATCTTCAATCACTTTTTCAGTTATTTTCAGGTCTTCTGGAATCAAAAAATCTTTAACAATACTTCCCAGTATTGTTTTTATTTCCTTTATTTTTCCCTTATTATTTGAAGCAATAAAAAGCTGTTCTATTTTTTTCATTAATCAGAATTCCTTTATATGACCAAAAATATTAATCAGCAGGCTTCTTACTTTTACATATTATCTATAAGTCTTCCAGTTCTTTTTCGTAATCAATAAATTTTCCTTCGGGGGTAATAAATTTGTCTTTCAAAAACTTCAGCTTTATATCATCGACAATAGAGAAGATACAGGGTATAGCAAAAAGTGTAGCGATAGTTGAAACAAGCAAACCGCCTACAATGGTGGTCGCAAAAGGAGCCCATCCTTCTGATCTTCCACCAAGACCAATTGCCATCGGAAGAAGACCAAATATTGTGGTAACCGATGTTAGAATAATAGGTCTTAACCTCACTTTTCCTGCCTCAATAATTGACCTCCACCTTCTGTAACCGCTGCGTCTTCTGTTGTTTATGAAACTGATTAAAACAATAGAATCATTAACTACAATTCCAGCAAGGGCTACAACTCCAAATAAAGTTACTATACTGAAGGGGCTTCTACTTAATAATAGTCCAAGCATAGCTCCAATAAAAGCAAAAGGAATTGTAAATAAAATTATAAAAGGCTGAATCAAAGATTTAAACTGACCCCCAAGAATCATAAATATTAAAATAACTCCTATAATAAATAATCTTCCCAGGCTGGAAAAAGACTTTTTAAATTCTTCAAATTCGCCTCTGAAATCCAGTCTATATCCCGGGTATCTTTTGCCAATGTCTTTAAATTCTTCAACGAGTTTATTATTTACTTTAACGGCAGAAGTTTTTCTTTTATCAATATTTGCTGAAATAGTTATTGCTCTTTTTCTGTTGAACCTTTTTATTGCATAAAATCCGGGTTCAACCTTAATTTTTGCTACATCTTTTAGGGCAATAAGATTACCCTTCGGTGTTATAAGTTTCATATTTTTAAGGTCTGACAATTCTTTTCTGGCACTCTTTTTAAATTTAACAACAACGTCAATTTCCTCATCTCCATCCCTGATGACAGTAGCTTTATTACCTTCGAATGCATTTCTCACCATATATGCAATCTGAAAAACATCCAGACCAAGCATAGAAGCTTTCTCTTCATCCACATAAATCTTCAGTTCGCTCTTTCCTTCACCAAAATCCTGATTTATATCATAAACCCCATCCATCTGTTTCAATCTGTTTTTGACTTCATCTACCACTTTTTGAAGTTCATCAAAATATTTTCCTTTTACCTTTACTTCAACTGGTTTTCCAACAGGGGGACCTGTTTGAATTTTCATAAATCTCACTGATTTTATTCCGCTTATATTGTTTACTTTTTCTCTTAGACTATTCATAATTTCATCGATAGTTCTTTTCCTGTCTTTCTTTTCTACAAGGTCAACAATAACCTGCCCCACATAAGACCTCTGAAGCCATTCAGTTTCAGTTTGCATCAATCCAGCATTGGCAATAACACTCTTTACTTCTTCCTCGGGAAGGGTTAAAGCTACTTTTTCTACTTCCTTTATCACTCTATCTGTTTCCTCTAATTTTGTTTTTTCAGGCAACTCAACAAGTATAAAAAATTGAGAAACTTCCTCTTCACTAAACATTTCAACACCGACCAGGGGAATAAGACTGATACTCAATAAAAATATAATAATTATAGAAACTAAAACATAATATCTCCTTTTAAGGAATTTTTTTAACAGATGTACATACTTTATAGCGAATTTCTGAAAGTATTTTTTTCTGTGGTTATTTTTAGAGCTTCCCTTCTTGCTCCAGTCGCCTATATGAGCAGGTAAAACAACAAAAGCTTCAAAAATTGAAGCAAGCAAACAAAGAGAAACTACAATAGGGATAATTTCCATAAATTTTCCCATTATCCCTGGCATTAATACAAGAGGAAGAAAAGCAGCAATAGTTGTCCCTGTTGCAGATAAAACAGGTTTTATAACTTCGGTTGTTCCAATAATAGCCGCTTTTCTTGGAGAAATTCCTTTCTGAATATATCTATAACAGTTTTCTATAATTATGATTGCATCATCAACTATGACACCGAGTATGAGAACCAGCCCAAAGAGAGAGTTTCCATTAAGAGACTGACCCGTCTGTTTCATAAAAAAGAAAGTAGCCATAAAGGTAACAGGTATACCAAGTGCTGCAAACAGAGCATTTCTCCAGCCAAGAAAAAAATAAAGAACAATTATTACGAGTATTAATCCTATAATTGCATTTGATTGCAGTACATTAAGAGAATCTTTAATATAAATTGATGAATCGTTGGTTAAAGTTATCTTTACACCTTCGGGTATTGTTTCGTTATATTTTTCTACAATTTTTTTAATTTCGTTTATAATTTTTATTGAATTTCCCTCTTTTTTCTTTGATATGGATATTGTTATAGCGGTTTTTTTATCAAGGCGGGATATGATGTTTAAGTCCTTAAATGTATCTTTAACATCAGCAACATCTTTTACCTTAAGATAATCTCCAAACTTTCCTGACCTTATGATTGTATTTTTAATTTCGTCAACAGAATGAAGCTCCACCATTGTCCTTAGCAGATATTCGGAACGGCCTAATTTAAGAGTTCCACCGGGCATATTCATATTTCGTTTTTTCAGTGTTTGTATAATCTGAGAAATAGCAAGATTATATGCATTAAGGCGAGCAGGGTCAACATTAACTAGAATTTCTCTTTCTCTTATTCCACCGAGTTCAGCTTTGGAAACATTCTTAATATCAAGTATTTCATCTCTCAGGTTTTCCGCAATTCTCTTCATTTCAAGTTCAGGGAGGTCTCCACTCAATACAACATTCAGAATAGGTATAAATTCATTCATACTGAACTCTAATATTTCCGGGTCTTCAACATCTGCCGGTAAATCTCGAACCTTATCCACCTCGCTCTTTAAATCCTGAACTAATTTATCAAATTCACCATTACTCACTTCTTCAAATTTCACAGATATAAAAGATACACCTTCGCTGGACTCCGAAGATATCGACTCAATCTTATCAACATCAGCAATCTCATCTTCGATAGGAATAGTAACCAGTTTCTCTATTTCTTCCGGCGAAACTCCAGGATATGGTGTTATAATAAAAACCCAGTTGAATGGAACATCAGGTATTAGTTCTCTCGGCAGGGTAAAAAGAGAATATGCTCCTACTATGATAATAAATAGTACAATAAAATTAACAAGAATCGGGTTTTTCACCGAGAATTTCGCTAACCACATATTAAACTCCGGGTTATAGTTTTAAAAATTATTGACTTTTACTTTTATTCCATCAATCAGATTATATTGACCGACAATAACAAGGTAATCACCTTCAGTCAATCCTTTTTTAACCTGAACTCTATTTCCGATTGTTAAACCTGTTTCAAGCTTTCTCAATTTTGCAATACCCTTGTCAACCACAAATACTATTTTATCACCTTCTTTTTCAATAATTGCATCTCTTGTAATCATTATAACATTTTTTAGTTTTCCTGTTTTGATTTTTATTCTTACAACCATACCTGGTTTTAACTCGTTTATTTTATTATTAGGGGCAACTATTTCAACAGGAAAAGTTCTTGTATCTAAATTTGCTTGAGGGCTAACTGAAAATACTTTTCCTGAATATTGAACAACAGGATAGGCATCCGATGTGAGAGTTACGGGTTGTCCTTTTATAATTTTAACAACTTCCTTTTCAGATACACCAAGAACAACTTTTACCTTACTGATGTCGATCACTTTAACAACTGGTGTTCCCGGCGATACAATGTATCCAATATCTATTTTTTTCTCAGCAATTTTACCATTAATTGGGCTTTTTATTTTTGTGTTTTTTAGTTGTCTTTCTGCAGATTTTTTAACTGCAAGGGCATTTAAGTAACCAGCCCTGGCAATTTTTTCCTGTAGAATTGCATTTTCAAGGTCATGCTCGGTAACACTATTATCCTTTCTTAATTTTTCAAATCTTTCTCTATCTTTCTTTGCTTTATTATAGTTTGCTGTAGTATTCATAAGCTGAGCATTAGCCTGTTCCACCGAAAGTCTAAATAGTTCATCATCAATCTCAACAAGAGTTTGCCCGGCTTTAACAAAATCACCAACTTCCACTAACACTTTTTTAACCTTACCATTCACCTCGGAGCTTACCATAGTTTCACTGAAAGGTTTAACTATTCCTGTTCCTGAAACTATTATATCAACATCTTCAGGCATAATTTTTACGACTTTAACAGGAATTGAAGAAATCGCTGTTTCTTCAACTTTACCATTTTTTTCATTTTTCTGGCACTGAACTGTAATAAAGAATGCCAAAACAATTAAAAGGATATTTTTCATTTTTATCATTTTAAACTCCTGTTTTCATCTTTTAACATCTTTATAAGCTTCTGAACAAATTTTCTTTCCTCTTTAAGGCAATTATGTCCGAACTCTATCATTGCAGACAAAAATAAAGGGATATTCAAATTTTTCTGTGATTCAATTTCCCGTTTTAGATGTTTAATCTGTTTATTCAATATAATTTTTCTTTTTTTAAGGGCATTGACAGCTTTATCCTTTTTCAACCCTTTAATAAAAAAGGCACCCAGCATAAAAGGATAATCTACAGTTTCAAAATTTACAATATTTTCTTCAACAAGATGTGCAAGTTCTTTTTTACCTTTTTCGGTGATGTGATATATATTTCTTTCTGGAGTTTTTCCCACCTTTTCTTTTTCAACTTTGATGAACCCTTTTTCCTCTAATCTGGTAAGAGTATTATATATTGATGGAAGACTTAGTTTCGCCCAGGAATCCATACCCCTTTTTTTTATTTCACTTTTTATTTCATACCCATACATCGGTTTTTCCATAAGAAAACCAAAAATGGTAATTCTATTCTTGTTCATTTTTTGTCTCCAGTTAAATATATTTTACAATATAATATTCTAAAATCAAATATTATTTTTTATAATCACTATAC
>QNDJ01000145.1 GCA_003644825.1 Candidatus Zhuqueibacterota bacterium
ATTATGTTTAACACTATCAAGAATTCAATTCAGGTATTGTAATAAAATAATAAACAACGTATTATGCGGATTACAGGAATTTATGTTTAAAAAAGTTATATAAACTTAGCGTATTCTTTACGTTCTTTTTAACCGTATGGTTGCTGTTATATATTGTAATTATAAAAATTTTTTTATCTGTGAAAACCTGGAATGACATATTATGCTTTGTTAAAGAGTTTCTATAGGAACGATATTATAATATTTTTATGTTTTAAGTTTTTTAAGAAAATCTTGATATAAATATATTTTTTTATATATTTAAAATTCAAATGGACAAACTAAAAGAGGGACTGAAAAGTGAAAAAGACGTTCAAGGGTGGTGCGCATCCACCAGAAAATAAAGAATATTCTAATTCAAAGCCGATAGAGGATTTACCTCTTCCGGATAGGGTTGTTATTCCACTTATTCAGCATCTTGGTGCTCCCTCAAAACCTGTTGTTTCTATTGGAGATGAAGTAAAAACAGGGGATCCTGTCAGTGAAGCAACAGGGTTTGTATCTGTTCCATCCCATTCTTCTATATCAGGTAAGGTGATTTCTATTGGAGCATTTCCTCATCCTTTCGGAAAGGATATTCAATCTGTGGTTATTGAAAGTGATGGAGAAGACAGATGGAATGAAAAAATTAAATTTGATGAAAAATATATGGATATTCCTGTAAAGGAAATGATTGAAAAAATTCAAAATGCTGGTTTGGCTGGAATGGGAGGAGCCGCATTTCCAACCCACGTGAAATTATCACCACCTCCACCAAAAAAAATAGAGATTGCTATACTAAATGGTGCAGAATGTGAACCATATCTAACATCGGACCATAGATTAATGCTGGAAAAAACAGAAGATATTATAAAGGGTTTTAAGTTAATAATGAAAATCCTGGATGCAAAGTATGGTTACATAGGAATCGAAAATAACAAGCCAGATGCAATTGATAAAATGAGAAGTATTACCAGTAATGAAAAAAATATAGAAGTTGTTGGGTTAAACGTTAAGTATCCGCAGGGTGCAGAAAAGCAGTTAATTAAAGCTTTAACTAATCGGGAAGTTCCTTCGGGTGGTCTTCCTATGGATGTTCAGTGCCTTGTTCAAAATGTTGGAACAGCTCTGGCAGTTTATGAGGCTCTTGCATACAATAAACCATTGGTAGAAAGGGTTGTTACAGTTACTGGTTCTGGAATAAAAGAACCTAAAAATCTTAGAGTCAGGATTGGAACTTTGTTCAAGAATCTTGTTGACTATTGTGGTGGATATACTGTAGAAAAAGGAAAATTGATTATGGGTGGTCCGATGATGGGATTAGCTCAATATACTGACCTTATTCCTGTGATAAAGGGGAGTTCAGGATTTGTGGTTATGACCGAAGAAGAGAGTTTTCTTGAGGAACCAAAACCCTGTATTTTATGTGGAAGGTGTGTTGATACCTGCCCTATGAAATTACTTCCCTGTACACTTGGTACTCTTGTAGAATATTCAAAATTTGAAATGCTTGGCGAATATAATATTTTGGACTGCATTGAATGTGGTAGTTGCGCTTTTGTTTGCCCCTCCAAAAGAAATCTCGTTCATTTGATTAAATATGGTAAATTAAAATATAACGAGATTAGGAAAAAGAGTGCTTAGTTTGTATTGAAATAAAGTTTTTTGTAATAAAAGGAAATTTTAAATGGAAGCTCATTTCTATGTTTCATCTTCACCACACATCAGAGACCGAGAGTCTATAAGAAAAATAATGTTTTCAGTTGTTGTAGCTCTTATTCCTGCTCTGGTCGGAGCAGTTTATTTTTTTGGTGCAAGAGCTTTATGGATAACAGTAGTATCTGTACTAACAGCTATAATAACTGAAGGATTAATCCAGAAATTGAGAAAGGTTCCTGTTACTATTTCTGATGGGAGTGCAGTAGTAACGGGGATACTTCTTGCATATAATCTTCCTGCGGGTTGTCCCTACTGGCTTCCTGTTATTGGTTCTTTTTTTGCAATTGCAATAGGAAAACAGGCTTTTGGTGGATTGGGTTATAATCCTATGAATCCTGCATTACTTGGAAGGGCTTTCTTGCTTGCGTCCTGGCCAGTTCGTATGACTTCTGAATGGGTAGCACCGAGGGGAGGTACTCTATCAGGAATAACAACCTGGACCGGTGCTACTCCTTTAAATTTATTGAAACAAGCAAGAAAGGTTATCCATCATAAAGAATTATATACCGATAATAAAATTCAGGAATCTTTCAGAATTTTAAGTGATATATCAAGTTCTTATAGTGCATTGTTCTGGGGTAAAGTTGGTGGATGCCTGGGGGAAACTTCTGTAATACTTCTTTTAATCGGGGCACTGTATTTGTTGTATAAAAGATATATAGGGCTTGAAATTCCAGTTACCTATATTGGTGTTGTTGCGTTATTAGCGTGGGCTTTTAATGGAACAAAAGGATTATTTACAGGTGACCCTTTATTTCATATATTATCCGGTGGTTTAATACTTGGAGCATTCTTTATGGCAACGGATATGGTAACTACCCCGGTCACGGTAAAAGGAAAATTGATTTTTGGAGCAGGTTGTGGAGTATTGACAGTATTTATTCGTCAATTTGGTGGTTACCCTGAAGGTGTCTCTTATTCTATACTACTTATGAATTTAACTACACCAATTATCGATAGATACGTAAAACCTAAAATTTTTGGACATAAAAAGGTCGAGTAGCTATTTTTATAAAAAGATTTTGAAGGTGATAAAATGAGAAATATTATAAAATTATCATCGATTTTGACCCTGGTTACCGCTATTGCGGCATTAGCACTGGCAGGAGTTAATACGATTACAAAACCATTAATAGAAGAACAGATGCGGCTTGCTGTTCATAATGCTCTTCTTGAAGTTTTACCTGAAGCTTCAGGTGGTGTCTGTGTTGATGTTGGAGAAAAGAAAGGAGAACTATTTGAAGCATATTCCTCTCCTGATACAACGGGTCTTGCAGGTTTTGCATTTAAAGCATACGGAAAAGGATATTCCAGCACAATAGAAACAATGGTAGGACTGGATTTGAATGGAAACATAAAAGGCATAAAAATATTATTTCAGCAGGAAACTCCGGGTCTTGGTAGTAAAATCGAGGAGATAAAATATGGTAAAAGCAAACCCTGGTTTCAAGAACAATTCAAAAATAAAAATGCTGAACGAGTGGCTGTTGATAAAGATGATGGAGAAATAAAAAGTATCACGGGTGCTACAATTTCTTCAAGAGCAGTAACGAATTCTATTCGAAATGGGTTTAAAAAGATAAAACCCAGGCTCGAAAAAATAATAAAGGGAGAACAAAAATGACTCTCAGCGGTGAGCTTTTAAAAGGTATTTATAAGGAAAATCCTGTTCTCAGATTGGCTCTGGGATTATGTCCGACTCTTGCTGTATCCAATTCAGTCATTAATGGTATAGGAATGGGAACAGCATTTACTTTTGTTTTGCTGGGTTCTAATATTATAGTTTCCTTAATTAAGAAAGGAGTGCCTGATAAGATAAGGATACCGGTATATATTGTTATTATAGCAAGTTTTGTTACTATTGCGGACCTATTTATGGCGGGTTTTGCACCCAAGCTTCATAAAGCATTGGGGATATTTGTTCCATTAATTGTGGTTAATTGTATAATACTGGGTAGAGCAGAAGCTTTTGCAAGTAAAAATAGTCTTGGGCGTTCAATCCTTGATGCGATTGGTATGGGAATTGGTTTTACTTTAACGCTTGTATTCATCGGATTTTTCAGGGAATTTCTCGGTGATGGAAAAGTTCTTGGTACACCGGTTATGGGTTCATCTTTTGAACCTGTTTTATTATTTATATTACCCCCGGGTGCATTTTTATCCCTGGGCTTTTTGATGGGATTTTTAAACTGGATAGATTCTAAAAAAGTAAGAAAATAAACTGGAGAAAAAAATGAATTTTTCAGAACTTTTGATAATAGCACTGGCAGCCATATTTGTTCAAAATTTTATATTTTCAAGGTTTTTAGGTTTATGTCCTTATCTGGGTGTTTCAAAACAGCTTGACTCTGCAATTGGAATGGGGGCTTCAGTAATTTTTGTAATGAGTTTGGCTTCTGTTGTAACATGGCTGGTTTACAATTTTCTATTGATTCCTGCTCAGTCTAATCTTTTTTATAAGATATTTAACCTGGATGTTGAAAAAATACCGGATTTGAGGTTTTTAAGAACTATAGCGTTTATTTTAGTAATAGCTACCCTTGTTCAATTTGTTGAGATGGTAGTTCAAAAAACAAGCCCATCTTTATACAGGTCTCTGGGTATTTATCTTCCCTTAATTACAACAAATTGTGCAATTCTGGGTGTATCTGTTCTTAATATAGATAGCGAATATAATTTTATAGAAAGTCTTGTTCAGGGATTTACTGCAGGTATCGGTTTTACTCTTGCACTTGTTTTAATGGCTGGTATTAGAATAAGGCTTGATATGGCTGAAGTTCCAAAACCTCTAAAAGGACTTCCAATTGCTTTTATTACTGCCGGGCTGATGGCAATAGCTTTTCTTGGATTTTCTGGTTTATCGCTGGAATAAAAAGTTCCAGTAGAAAAAAATGATTGTTTACCCCCTGTTATAATAACAGGGGTTTATATTTTTTTGTAAAATGTATTGAAAAATTAAATCTGAAGATATAATTTATTTATATGAACAAAAAAAATTATGATGATAAGAAAATGCCTTTTGTTGACCATCTTGAAGAGTTAAGATGGGTTCTTATAAAATGTATAATTGCAGTGGTTGTTTTGTCAATTGGGTGTTACTTTTTTTCTGAACATATCCAGAATTTTCTTACCAGACTTTATCCTTATAAATTAGGCTATCTTGGTGTTTCCGATGCATTTATTATAAGGTTGAAGCTTTCTATAGTTACTGGTGCTATTGTTGGGCTACCATTTATTGTTTATCAATTCTGGACTTTTATAGCTCCCGGACTTCTTGAAAGAGAGAGAAAATATATACCTATAATTGTTATTTTCACTACAGTTTGCTTTTTAGTTGGTGCTGCTTTTGCATATTTTGTTATTATTCCTTTTGGACTGAGATTTTTATCGAGTTTTCAAACTGAAAATGTTGTTCAAACTGTTGTAATAAATAAATATTTAAGTTTTGTTGTATGGTTAATGATTGTTTTTGGTCTTGTGTTTGAGCTTCCTTTATTATCTGCATTTCTTACTAAAATTGGCATTATAAATTACAGAACCTTGAAAAGAGTTAGAAAATATAGTATTATAGTTATATTTGTAGCGGCTGCAATGCTTACCCCCCCTGACCCTCAAACTCAGTTGTTTCTTGCTGGTCCTTTGATTCTTCTTTATGAAATAAGTATTTTTATTTCAAGAATGATTGGTCGGAAAAAAGAAAAAAAAGAAAAAGAAGAAGAAGAAA
>QNDJ01000146.1 GCA_003644825.1 Candidatus Zhuqueibacterota bacterium
AATAAGTCTTTGCTTCTTTCATTAACTTTAATCCCATACGATATTTTTTCTTGTTTACATTATTACCTTCTCCTTTGATTTTTTCAGCTAAATTCCCGTATCTTTTCCTGATTCTTTTAAATTCAGCCCTAAGAAATTTTTCAGGGTCAAGCGTGAAATTAATCAATCTTAATTCATTTTTAATTCTGTTTAATATATTATAGGCAACAAAATAATTTTCATTTTCAAGTGCTCTGGATAAAAGTTCTCTTTCCTTTACTAATCTGTCATAAATTTTCTGGGCTTTTTCATTATCAGTTACTTTTGTTTTATACTGGTCGAGCAAACCATCTATACGTGGCAATGCATCCTGTAGAAACTTTTTTATTTTTTCCACTCTTTCAGCCGTAATTTCACAATTTTCTCCTTCAGCAGTTTTAATAGCCCTGGTTATAGCTTTTTGAACTCCATTTAAAATAGCCATTGCTTTCCTGTAGTTTTTCACCTGTACTTCATTTTTCGCTTTTTCAAGTTCCTCTTTTGCTTTCAATAAATAAGTTTCAGCCTCTTCATTACCTGCGACCTTCTCTTCTGCTAAAGCAATTAAATTCTCAATTTTTTCTATTCTTTGCGTCAGAACTTTTTCAGGTTCTATTTTAAACAACAATCTTTCAAGCTCAGTTTTTACCCTTTTCAACAACCGAAAAGCACTCCTGTAATCTTTTACCTCAATCCTTTCATCAATTTTCTTAAGTTGATTTTCTATTCTTTCAAGGGCTTTTTCTTCAGGAGAACCAGCTTCAACTTTACTCTTCATTTCTGTGTAAATCTTTTCTATTTCTTCTCTTGCTTTAACAAGTCTATCAGGAACCTGGGCATACAACAAAATTGAAAACATAAGAACCAGTATAACTGAAATAAAAAATATCCTTATACAAGATTTTTTTAATTTCATATTCTATTCCTCCTGTAAAAGATTCAATACAACAATTATAAAACTCTTAATACTACATATTAAATACAAATAAAATTCTTAATAGTTCAAAAAAATATATGTAACATTAAAATTCAATTCTCGTATAATCAATTTAGAACTAAAAACTATCGAGCCTAACACTGAAAGGGGGGCTAAAATGAGAAAGGTAATTCTTACAATTATTGTAATGTTATTTTCTATTGTTTTATATCCATATTTAATATTTTCTCAGGAAGTTATCATACCCTATAAAACAGATAATCCTCCAGTAATAGATGGAAAACTGGATGACTCTGTCTGGAGATTTGCTCCCAAAATTACAGGATTCAAAACTTACCAACCGGACTATGGGCACATCCCTTCAGAAAAAACAGAAGCATATATCGCTTACGACAATCAGAACCTCTATTTTGCAGTTAGATGTTATGATAGTGAACCAGACAAAATTAAAGCCTCGGTAACAAAAAGGGATAATATTTTCAATGAAGACAACGCTATTTTTATACTGGACACTTTTGGGGACAACCAATCTGCCTATGGTTTTTTCTTAAATCCACTTGGAATTCAGGGCGATGGCATAATCAATTCTATGGGAAATGGAGATATGAGTATCGATTTAGTATGGTATAGTAAGGGCACAATTGATAAAAAGGGATACACTGTGGAAGCAAGAATACCATTTAAAAGCATCAGGTTTCCAAACAAAAAAGAGATAGAAATGGGATTTGCTTTTGCAAGAGATATAAATCGTAAGTCAGAACAGGTAAGCTATCCGGAAATAAATCCCAAAGGTGGCTCAATACTATCTCAACTGAAAAAAATGGTAATTACAGATATCAAGTATGAAAGAAGCATAGAATTTCTTCCAGCCTTTACACTGAACCAGAGCAGTTCAATTAATGAAGGCAGATTAATCTCTGATGGTAGAAACAACAACATCAGCATGACAACAAAATTCGGTATAACATCTGGTTTAACCCTTGATGCTACATATAATCCGGATTTCAGTCAGGTAGAAGCTGATGCCGGTCAGATAGATGTTAACCTCAGGTATGCTCTTTATTATCCCGAAAAAAGACCATTTTTTCTCGAAGGTAAAGAATACTTTGAGTTTGCAGGAAATACAGAAGATGCACCTCTGGGTTCAATAGTACATACAAGAAATATAATTGACCCTATATTAGGGCTTAAAATTACCGGTAAGATTAGCAAAAAAAATAGAATCTCTTCAATCATCGCTTCAGACGAATCTCCTGCAAAAGAAAAAGACAGTGATGGAAATCTGTTACATCCCGGCAAAAAAGCTATGTTTTCTATTTTCAGGCATAAATACACATTAAAGGACGATGGATATATAGGAACCATTTATACAGGAAGGGATTTTAACAATGGCTATAACAGGGTTCTGGGTTCAGATGGAAGAATCAGGATAAATCCATACAATGTTTTTGAGTATCATCTGTTAAAATCCTATACCAGAGAGAGTGATTCAAATAATATAACACCCGGACATGCACTTGGCATCCGCTACAGCTATTATTCCAGACGATACATTTTTGACATTGGTTATCAGGATATTTCAAAAAATTTTCACACCGATACAGGATACATTACAAGAAAAGGAATTGGCAGGCTGGCAGCAATGGGAATCGTTGCTTTTTACCCAAAATCAAGCATCTTTCAGAAAATTGACCCGTTTTACTGGAGTTATCATATAAAAGATAAATTCAGTGGACTGTTTGAAACATTTAATCTTTTCTGCTTAAGATTATGGATGCCAAGGCAAACAATGATCCGTTTTGAATATATCATAGCTAATGAAGTTTATAAAGCTCAAAAGTTCAATACAGGTGGATATGGATTCAGGTTTAACAGTCAATTAAACAAAAAATTCTTTGTATTTTTTATGTTCAGAAATGGAAAACGAATATTCTATGATCCTGATAACCCTTATCAGGGTAAAGGAAAAACAATATCAACAAGTTTATCTTACCAGCCCTCTGAAAAACTCAGGTCAAGCTTGAGTTTAACATATTCAGATTTTTACAAAAACTCTAATTCCGAAAAAATATATGATTACACAATTATAAGAAGCAGAACCACTTTCCAGATGAATAAATATCTTTTTTTCAGAGGTATTTTAGAATATAACACATACAGAAAAAAAATGACATCTGATTTTCTTCTATCATTCACATATATTCCAGGTACTGTTTTCCATATTGGTTATGGCTCAATTTTTGAAAAAATTAAATGGAACGGCAAAAGCTATACCGACAGCAATGATTTTCTTACAACTAAAAAAGGCTTATTTTTTAAAGTATCTTATCTCTGGAGAATGTAAAAAGAAAGAATATGTTTCAGCACAATCTTTATATTATATCAATATTAAGTGATAACTTAAAAGAAAAAGAAGGTAGAAATTCCTGAATACACCGCTACAGGCAATTTATAACTATTTTTCGTTTTTCCGGGATTAATTAAAAAATTGTTCTGTATAAATAAAATGTTGCTTAAAAATAAAAAATACATTAAATTTACAAACCAAAAATTAATACCATTTATAATTAAATGTATCGAACAAAATATGATAAAATTTAAATCTATATTTATTATTCTTGTTATTATACCTCTTATTGTTTCTTCCATTACTTATTCACAGGATCCTTTAATACCTTTTCGGACTGGAAAAGCACCTGTAATAGATGGTAGACTTGATGATATGGTATGGAAAAGAGCTCCTTCAGTTACGGGATTTAAAACATGGACACCGGACTATGGTATTGATATGGCAGAAAAAACAATTGTATATTTAGCCTATGACAGTGAAAATATGTATTTCGCATTCAGATGTTTTGATAGTCATCCAGATAAAATAAAAACCTCGATAACCAGCAGAGACAATATCCGTGCAGACGATTGGGTTTGCATAAATTTAGATTCCTTTTATGACCAGCAATCTCTATATGCATTTTACATAAACCCCCTGGGAATTCAAGCTGATAGCAGATATACAGGTGGTCATGAAGACCAGAGTATTGATTTTGTCTGGTATAGCAAAGGTAGAATAGACTCTAAAGGATACACAATCGAAATTAAAATCCCTTTTAAAAGTATTAGATTTGCCAATAAAAACCCTGTGAAAATGGGTGTGATTTTTGAGAGAAGAATAAGTCGTAGATCCGAACAGGGAACCTACCCACCATTAAGCCCTGAACAGGCAGATGCATGGCTGGTTCAAACAAAACCTATGATATTTTATAATGTTAAACAATACAAACTTTTTGAACTACTTCCAGCATTTACTACTTCCGAAAAAAGCACCCAGAATCTGGGAAAATTAATATCAGAAGGGAGAAAAAGAGACATAAGTTTAACAACAAAATATGGAATCACTTCGGATTTAACACTTGATGCTACATATAACCCGGACTTCAGTCAGGTTGAAGCCGATGCTGGCCAGGTTGATGTGAACCTTCGATATGACCTTTTCTTCCCGGAAAAAAGACCTTTCTTCCTCGAAGGAAGAGAAAACTTTAAAATCGCAGGTATATCTATGGGTGACCCAATACAATCAATAGTTCACACAAGAATGATTGTAAACCCATTATTAGGAATAAAACTCTCTGGAAAAATTGGAAATAAAAACACTGTTGCTTCAATTAATGCGGTTGATGAACTATACAATAACAAAAATGAAAAATATGCTTACTTCTCAATATTCCGTTTTAAGAGAGCACTAACCAAAGATAGTTATATTGGTGGAATATATACAGGCAGAGACCTGAAAAATAGTTATAACAGGGTTGCTGGAATTGATGGAAGATTGAGAATAAACAAATCAAGCATATTCAGATATCATAGTATTGTTTCCCTCAATAAAGAAAATGAAAACGCTCCAAAAGCAGGTGGTCATGCTCTCAGTCTTAAATATGTTTATAATACAAGAAGATTTTTTATTAATCTGGGTATTATTGATATATCAAGTAAATTTCATACTGAATCAGGATATATAACAAGAACTGGAATAAGTAGAGCAACGGCGTCTTTTAGCCCAAAATTTTATCCAGAATCAAAAGTTATTAAAAGAGTTACGCCAAGTATATTTATAGCTCAAACAAAAGACAAGTTGAGTAATCTTTACGAATATTTTAATACACTATTGTTAAGATTAACAATTATAAGAAGTTCAGATATTACATTAAGTTACAGCCACTCAAGTGAGATTTTTTTGTCCAAGAAATTTAATACAAGTGGGCTAAGAATTTCAGGCAACAGTCAATTTACTAAAAAAATATTTTTCAAAATTTCCTTTAGAAATGGAAAATCTATTAGATATTCAACCAATCCATATCAGGGCAGAGGAAACAGCGCTTTTGCAGCTTTAATTTATCAGCCGTCAGACAAATTAAATGCAAATGTAAGCTTTACATATTCAGATTTTTACAGAGAAAGTGATTCAAAAAAGATTTATGACTATAAAATAATAAGACAAAAATTCAC
>QNDJ01000147.1 GCA_003644825.1 Candidatus Zhuqueibacterota bacterium
ATTTTCTATTCTTACAAACTGTTTTTTTATAAGTCCCCCGAATCTTTTTCCTTTTCCTGCTGCAACTATTATTGTTGAAATCATTTTAAAAGAAAAGCAGGGAAAATCCCTGCTCTTTACTTAAAACTTAATAAACAATTAAATAATTAACATTGCATCTCCATAACTGTAAAAGCGAAACTTTTCTTTAATTGCTTTTCTATAAGCTTTAAAGATTAAATCTCGTGAAGCAAAAGCAGAAACAAGCATAAGAAGTGTTGAACAGGGCTGGTGAAAATTTGTAATCAACATATCAATAGTCTTAAATTCATAGGGTGGATAAATAAACTTGTCGGTCCATCCTTTTGAAGGTTTAAGGTGCCCATCGGAAGTCACTGTTGATTCAAGAGCACGAACTACAGTTGTTCCTACAGCCATAACCTTATTCCCTTTTTCCTTAGCCGAATTTATAATATTTGCCGATTCTTCAGACACTTCATAGTATTCCGAATCCATTCTATGCCTTGTAAGGTCTTCAACAACAACAGGTCTGAAAGTTCCCAGACCTACGTGCAATAAAATAGGAACAACTTTCACACCTTTCCTTTCTATCTCATCAATCAGCCTGTGGGTAAAATGAAGCCCAGCAGTAGGAGCCGCCACTGCACCTCTTACTCTGGCAAATATGGTCTGATACCATTGCCGATCTTCAGGAACAGGTTCCCTCTTTATATATGGTGGTAGAGGAGATTTTCCGATTCTTTCTATTAATTCATAAAAATCTCCATCATAGTTAAATCTAACAACTCTACCTCCAGAAACTGTATTATCAATTACATCGCAGGTTACTCCCTCATTCACAATAAGTTTATTCCCTATTCTTACTTTTCTTGCTGGTTTAACAAGCACTTCCCATAAATTGTTTTCAAGCTCTCTCAATAAAAAAATCTCCACTTCTGCATCTGTTTTTTCTTTTATACCCTTCAATCGAGCAGAAAAAACCTTTGTTTCATTAACTACAAGGCAATCTCCCTCATTCAAATAGTTCAATATGTCCCAGAAAGTTCCCATACTTATGTTTTTTTCCTCTCTATTTACAACCATTAATCGGGACTTATCTCTTTCTTTTAATGGAAATTGTGCAATAAGTTTCTCATTAATTTTATACTTGAAATCAGAAAGTTTCATAACATTTGGCTCCTTATATTAACTTAATTAACAAATCGGTTAGAATAAACTACTTTGTAAGCTGTTTGATTTTTTAATACCGAGATGGGCTAAAGCTTTGTCTCCGATTTTTCTTCCCTGACGGGTCCTCTTTAAAAAACCTATTTTCAGCAAAAAAGGTTCAATTATATCCTGTAATGTATCACTTTCTTCATTTAAACTTGCGGCTAATGATTCAATACCTGCAGGACCACCATTATAGTGCTCAATTAATATACGAAGATACTTTCTATCAAGTTCATCAAGTCCTTTTTCGTCAATTCCTTCCATTTCAAGGGCAAGTATTGCAAGCTTTTTTGTAATTTTACCATCAGATTTAACCTGAACGTAATCACGCACCCTCCTCAGAAGTCTATTTGCAATCCTGGGTGTCCCTCTTGACCTCTTGGCAATCTCGTAAGTAGCATCATCATCTATTTTTGTATCAAGAATTGAAGCTGACCTCTTTATTATTTTCACTAATTCATCAACCGCATAAAAACCGATATGATGATGTATACCAAACCTATTTCGCAAAGGCGCAGATAAAAAACCTGCTCTGGTTGTTGCCCCTACAAGCGTGAATTTCTGCAGTGGTATATTTATAGTTTTCGCAAACGCACCCTTATCAACCACAAAGTCTACCTTAAAATCCTCCATTGCAGGATATAAAAATTCCTCAACTACTGTAGATAACCGATGAATCTCATCTATAAAAAGAACATCACCCCTGTTTAAATTCGTTAATATCCCCATTAAGTCGCCTGTCCTTATCAGTGCCGGTCCCGAAGTAACTATAATTTTACTGTTCATTTCACTGGCAATTATATGAGCAAGGGTGGTTTTCCCAAGACCAGGTGGCCCATAAAGTAATGTATGTTCCACAGGCTCATTCCTTCTTCGTGCCGCTTCTATCGATATAGATAACTTCTCTTTCAGCTCCTTCTGACCAATATATTCTTTTAATGTTGATGGTCTTAAACTTATATTATATTTATCTTCTTCCTTTGAGATTGATTTTCTTGTAACAAGCCTTTCTACACTCATTTATTTCTCTGTTTAAAAATTTCTTTTATTAAATCTTCTGCAGTGTTTATCTTATTATTTCTTTTTAAAGCACTCGAAATCAGGTTCTCTGCTTCAACACGCCTGTAATCTAACTGAAGTAGAACCTCCATCGCTTCATCTTTAAAATCATACATCTTCTCATCTTTTGAAATACTTTCAGTTTTTTTCATAAGAGCGAACTTTACTAATTTTCCTTTCAATTCTGCAATAATTTTATCTGCCATACGCGAACCGATACCCGGCAGTTCTCTGAGTGTCTGTTTATCCTCATTTTCTATTGCAAGGGCAATAGACCTTATAGGTAAAATTAAAGACCTTAAGGCTTTTTTTTCTCCAAGCCCTCGAACCGTTATATAATGTTCAAAGAACTCCCTGTCAAGCTCTTCAAGAAACCCTATCAACCTCGGTATCTGATTACCTTTTCCAACATTACCTTCAAAATAATATAATGTATAAAGTGTTATATCATCTCCAGATTTTTTCGTATTTCTAATTTTATTAAGTATATTATTTGCAACAAAAATCTGGTAATAAAAACCCCCATTTTCCACAATAATGGAATCACTCTTAATACTATCAAGTTTACCAGAAATTTTGGTAATCATAAAATATTCTTTCTGGAAACTACATTTGCATGGCACAATGCAATAGCTAAAGCATCGGAAACATCCGGCGGGTAAGGAAGGTCTTTCAGATTCAGAATCAACTTAATTGCTTTTTGGACAGCCTCTTTACTTGATTTACCATTCCCGGTAAGAGATTTTTTTATCCTTGTAGCTGAATAACTCCATACCGGTATTGAATAATTTGCTGCAACTAAAAAAACAATACCTCTAACATAACCCATCTTTACTGCAGTTAATGGGTGAGCATAATGAGAATATAATTCTTCTACTACTATGTTTTCCGGCTTAACATTTTCTACTATTCTGTTAAGTCCATTAAATATACTGGCCAGTCTTAATTCTAACTTTTCTCTTGAATGAGTTCTTATTACACCGCCTTCTACTAAATTTATATCCTTACCCTCCAGTTCAACACATCCATATCCAGTAATAGAAAGACCAGGGTCTATGCCCAGAATTACCAACTTAATCTCTACTATATTTTTAGATTATCTTCATCTATATCAAAATTGGAATAAACATTCTGAACATCATCGTGTTCTTCAATTGCCTCCATAAGCTTTAGAACACTCTCAGCCTGTTTCCCATCAAGCTTGATTGTATTTTTTGGAATCATCGTAATCTCGGATGACAGAATCTCGATACCGGAATCAGTTAAAACCCTTTTAACTTCTTCAAAATTTTCTACTGCTGTTATTATCTCAAATCCATCCTTCTCATCAGATATATCTTCAGCACCTGAATCAAGAATAATTTCCATTATTTCATCTTCAGTTTTTTTCTTATTATCTACAACAATCATTCCCTTTTTTTCAAATATCCAGGACACACATCCGGCTTCACCCAGGCTACCCCCATACTTATTTAAAAGATGCCTTATATCAGCAACGGTCCTCTTTTTATTATCGGTTAATGTCTCAATTAAGATAGCTACTCCACCCGGTCCATAACCTTCATAAGAAGCTTCTTCATAAGCGACCCCGGGCAGTTCTCCTGTACCCTTTTTTATTGCATTTTCAATATTCCTTTGAGGCATATTTGCCGCTTTTGCTGCAGCTATAGCCGTTCTTAGCCTGGGGTTTGCAGATTCATCTCCACCGCCTTCCCTTGCTGCTACCGTTATCTCTTTTATCAATTTTGTAAATATCCTGCCACGAGCAGCATCAGTTTTTTCCTTTTTCCTCCTTATTGTTGCCCATTTTGAATGACCGTACATATTTTTCTCCAAAATATCATTATTTATTTATATAATTTAATAATTTTTTTTCTTTTTTCCAAATACAAATCATATATTCTATAATCTGTATTTAATCGGGTCTTTTATGCCTGCCTCTTTAAATCCTTTTAATCTCAGCAAGCAACTATCACACCTTCCACAGGCTAAATATTCATCTTTATAGCAGGACCAGCTCAACTGAAAAGGAACATTCAATTCCATTCCTTTTTTAACAATCTGACCTTTTGTCAATTTAATTAAAGGAGTTATGACTTCTATATCAGTTTCTGGTTTTGTTCCTTCCTTTATCAATCTGTTAAATTCTCTGTAGAATCTTTCTCTACAATCAGGATATCCCGATGAGTCCTGCTCTGTTGCACCAATAAATATCTTCTTAGCACTAATCACCTCTGCCCAGGAAACTGCAATACATAAAAGGTGGGCATTCCTGAACGGAACATAAGTGGATGGAATACACCTTCGGGTAAGGTCACCCTCAGGAATTTCAATACTTTTATCTGTTAAACTCGAACCTCCTATCTTTTTTAAATGGTCAATTGAAACTATGAGCCTTTTTTTTACTTTATAATAATCAGCAATATCGTTAAAAGATTTCAATTCTCGCTTTTCCGTTCGCTGACCATACTTAATGTGTAGCAATGCAAGCTGGTAATCCTCATTAGCTATGGCTGTTATTACAAGGCTATCCATTCCACCGCTTGCAAGAACAACAGCAATATCTCTGGATTTATTTTCCATAATTAAAATCTAAAGGGCTTTAAAAATAAAAATTGTGAATACGGGGCTTGTCAAGAGATATTCCACCTTCCTGATAACTGGACCAGGAACCTGTTAGAGGATTTTTTGCTCGAATTCTATACCTTGACCTTCCAAGGTTAGCAGGGTTTAAAATAACCTTAAACTCATACTCTCCATTCTCATCCGTCAGTTTACTCATATCATAAAAAGTTCCAGCAGTTGATAACCTGTATCCAAATTCCACCATAGCACTAGAATAAGGCTCATCACTAACTTTAACAACCCCCTTTACTATAAATGGTGATTCTAAAGAAGAATTACTGGATTTTTTACAGCCAATAGACAAAATTAAAACCAGAGTAATTACAAAAATAATTAATTTCCTAAACATAACCAGACCTCAACATTAGTTATAATTTTAGTTGTTATGATAAAATTAAAATAAACATTTAAATTATAGTAAAATTTATAACTAAAATCAATATTAAATAATTGTAATATGAAAAGTAATTTTATATG
>QNDJ01000148.1 GCA_003644825.1 Candidatus Zhuqueibacterota bacterium
GATGTAAATGTTATTTACAAAAAGGTTACAGAAAAGGTTTATAAAACAGAAGTGGAAAAAGCTATTAAAAATGGAAGATTGGAGCAGGACGAAAAAGAATTTTTGGAAAAACTTAAAAGTAACTTAAAACTTTCAGATAATGTAGCTTCTAAAATATATAAAGAAGGTGCTGAAAAATTGATACGAAAGTTTATTAACAATGCTATATCTGATGAAAGGCTTTCCCCGGACGAAGAAAAAGAGTTAAATGCTATTGCTGAAAGCCTTAATATAGATTTAAAACTTGATTATCCAACCAGAGCAGTTCTGGATAAATATAAACTGTTGTGGAAAATAGAAAATGAAGAAATACCAGCAATTGATGTAGATATAAAACTTCAGAAAAAGGAAAAATGTTATTTTTATACCAGAGTTAACTGGTATGAACAAAGAAAAATTACTAAAAGAATAAAATATAGTGGACCAACATTAAGGATAAAAATAGCAAAAGGTTTATACTGGAGAACTGGTAATCTTGGTTTTCAAACGATTTCTGAAAATCAATGGAGAAAGTTAGACAGTGGAGATTTATTCTTAACAAATAAACGATTGATATTCTTGGGGAACAATGGTAATAAAACAATCAAGCTTAATAAGATAATTGATTTTGAATCATTTTCAAATGGTGTTGAGATTAAGAAGGAAACTGGCCGAAATCCTTTTCTGGAATTTGACAAAAATATTGATATATTTTCAATTATATTAGGAAGAGCAATTTCTGATATTTGAAAAGATTAAATATAAGGTGAATTTTTATGAAGGGAATTTGTGATAATTGTGGAGCTGAAAGAAAGCTATACTGGGATAAAGATGAAGAAGAGTGGATATGTGGAGAATGCTGGAATGAAAGGAAGAAAGGTTCGTCAGGTTTAAAATTTCCAGGCTGGAATGATGATTATTCTTCATATAATCCTGGTTTTCCGGGAACACCACCAGGCGGAAAGGGCTGGTAAATCTATAATAAAGATTTTAGTGCTTTCATAAAAGCTCTGTTTTCTTCCATAGTTCCGATGGATATTCTCATACAGGTTGGTTTATTCCAGTCGCTTCCGTTTCTAACAAAAATTTTCTTTTTTTTGAGCTCATCAATTAATGGGTCGGTTTTTCTTTTCAGGTCTACAAATATATGATTTGTTTCACTTTTTGGCACATTATAGCCCATAGCAGAAAATTCCTTATAAAAGTAATTTTTACCAATTTTCGTAATTTTCTTTGTTCTTTCAATATGTTCATAGTCTTTTAATGCGGCAGGAACAGCATAATGAGCAACAAGATTGGTAAGGCCTCTTAAATTCACTTCTCTTATTTTTTTAGTTATTTTTTCATTGGCAATAGCATATCCAATTCTTAACCCTGCCAGTCCATATACTTTGGAAAAAGTTCTTACAACAATGACATTTCTTCCCTCAACAGGGTATTTATAAAATGATTCATATTCTGGATTCTCAGCGAAATGGAAATATGCTTCGTCAATCATCACAAGGATGTTTTCTGGCACTTTATCAAGGAATTTTTTAATTTTTTTTGCTGGAGTAATAGTACCGGTGGGGTTATTTGGATTGCATATCATAATGAATTTTGTTTTTCTGTCTATAGCGGATAGAAAGGCATCCAGATCGTGTTCAAGATTTTTTGTTAGAGGAATACGCCTGACTTCTGCACCTAAGAGGCTGGCAATCCTGCCTGTGGTATTGTATGAAGGGTCTGCCATTATCATATTATCTTTCTCTGACAAAAAGGAAATAGGTACGTTGTACAATATTTCTGTTGCACCAACACCTTTTGTGATGAATTTTGGTTCTATATTATGATGTTTTGCAATGGTTCTTTCAATTTGTTGTGGTCTGTGGTATCTGTTGCTTGCTGATAACCCTTTTATTACTTCTTCAATTGCCATTGGAGAGGGGCCAAGAGGATTTTCATTCCATTTAAGCATAACAATACCCTCTTTAACGCCTGCTCCTTTTATTTTTTTCTGCTTTTCCTGTCCGAGAATTTCATCTAAGAATTGTGTTCTACTTATTGTGAGAAAAGCAGCACTGCCAAAAACACTTTTTAAAAATAGTCTTCTTGAATTTTTCATTTATAAGTTCCTCATATTAAATAATTTTTTTTAATTTAATATGATGTATGTTATTTTTCAAGAATTATTCTGATTTTATTATTAGAAATTAAAGTTTAAAATTAGTATTTTTATTTTGTATATTAATCTGGATAATTTTTTAAGGGAGATTATTATGAGGTCTTTAATAATTGATTATCTCAACAATTCAGTTTCCAGAAGAGGGTTTATTAGGAGAATGCTTTCTTCCGGTTTTACGATTGCATCTACTATTTCGGTAATGGAATCACTTAAAAACTTGAAGGAAGAAAGCTATTCTTATGTTGATCAATATAGGACTGTTACTGGAACAGGTGGTGACCTTCTTGTTCAACAGATTAAAGAAGCAGGAGTGAAATACATTTTCACAAATACAGGTTCTTATGAAGTTGGATTTTTTGATTCTCTTGTGAAAGAACCAGACCTTCAACTTATTCTGGGTCTTTATGAAGGTATTGTTATTTCAATGGCAGATGGATACCACAAAATAACAAAAGAACCAGCTTTTGTGAATGTTCATGTTATAGCAGGGACAGCTCAGATGGCAGGCCAGTTATATAATGCTCATAAAGACAATTCGTCCATTGTTGTGTCAGCTGGTCTTCTGGATAACGAAGTTTTCAGCGATGATATACCTCTTGCCCCCTCTGCTGGTTTCGATCAGAAAGAAATAAATAGTCAGTTCACAAAAATTTCCTGGGAAGTAAGAAATCCGAAAAGTATACCAGTAATAACGAGAAGAGCCTTTAAAGTAGCGATGGTTCAGCCTGGTGGTCCTGTTTATATTGCTTATACTGATTATGCTATGGAAGCAAAGAATGTTAGCGGTAAAATTGTTTCCAGAAGGAATTTCATTATTCCAGCTAGGATAAAAGGTGACCCTGAACTAATAACAAAAATGGCAGAAATGTTAATTGAATCGAGTAATCCTGTTGTTATTTTTGGAGATGAAGTATGGAAATCTGGTGCACAAAAACAGGCAGTTGAATTTGCAGAGTTGTTAGCGATACCTGTTGCATCATCGAGGGAAGCATTTTGTAACTTTCCTGTCAGTCATCCTCTTTATATTGGTGGTTATTCTCCGGGAATGAAAATACTCGGGAGAAATATTGACCTTGTTATTGTATTCGGAGCAAAAGATTTTGGAAGAGGTAGAATTTCCTCAATTACATTTAACCAGAAGGTGATTAAATGTGGAATTAATACTTTAAATATTGGCAGGAATTACCCCTTTGATTTAGCGATTGTTGGCAATGTTAAAGAAATATTAGTTGACCTTATTGATTGTATTAAGAGTTTGATAACTAAAAATAGATTAAAATCTTTAAGAAATTCCAGAATTTCAGATATTAGTATATATACGGAAAAATTACGTTCAAACTATCTGCGGAGAGCTAAACATAATTTTAATAAGCCGTACATTCATCCTGACCGTCTGGGTTATGAAATGAGTAGATTACTGGAAAAGGATGCAGTTATTGTTAGTGAGAATTTTGGTGGCAGTTATGGTTTTTTTAATTTTGGTTTAGGTAATGACAACACTTTCTGGATGTTTAATACTGGTTTTTCTCTTGGTTGGGGTGTAGGAGCTTCAATAGGTGCTAAACTTGGTAAACCGGATAGACAGGTTGTCTTAAGTATTGGTGATGGTTCAGTGATGTATAGTTCATCTGGTTTCTGGACACAGGCTCGGTATGGGGTTCCAGTTCTTAATATTGTATGGAATAATCGAAATTATCAAACAGTGCGAAGGAGTTTTCATAGATATGGAGGTGAAATGGCAGAGACAAATCATTATGCTGGAGTTTATCTTGGAGACCCTGATATAGATTTTGTTAAGCTTGCTGAAAGTCAGGGTGTTGAAGCAGAAAAGGTCAAATCTCCTGATGAGATTGAGCCTGCATTGAAGAGAGGTATTCAAAAAACAAAAGATGGAAAGCCTTACCTGATTGATGTTCTGGTGGAAAGAACAGGAGCAGGAGCAGAATCAAACTGGTATCAGAAATTTAATCTTGCAGAAAAAAGACTAAGGAAGGTATAATTATATGTATCAAAATGATACATTAAAAAAAAATCGGACATTTATTACACATTATTAATCAATTTGTGTAGATATTATATTGTTTAAATTTACTGTTGATATTTTATAATTAATTGTTTATATTATGATTACAGGATTTCAATTCAGGTCTCCTATAAGATGGCATATTATTTGCAATAAAAACAAATTGAAAGCAGAAATACAAATAAAATTAGGAGGTTTAATACAATGAAATATTTAACAAATCAAAAAGGTTTTACTTTAATAGAACTCGTAATGGTTATAGTAATTCTTGGCATATTAGCAGCAGTGGCAGTGCCGAAATTTCAGGATATTTCAACCAAAGCAAAGGAAGCAGCTACCCTTGGTGTTGTAGGTGGAGTAAGAGCTGGAATATCTACTGTATATTCAAGTAACCTATTAAATAATGCAACTCAACCTCAGGGTGGTTATTATCCTGAGAAACTTGATAATGCTTCAAGTTCTTCAAAAGCTTCTCCTATGAATCCATTTTTTGATATTGTACTTGACCAGGGTGGTGTTACCAAAGATTGGTCAAAAGGTTCTCAAACATCATATTACTTTACAGACGCAGTTCCAGCTGATTCGTCTTATCATTACAACAACATCAATGGAAGTTTTACGAGAGAGGCAGGAAGATAAAATAGTAAAAATTTAAATTGGAGGTTCAAAATAGAGATGAAATTATTTAGAAATAAAAGAGGATTTACTTTAATAGAACTGGTTATGGTGATAGTGATTTTAGGTATATTAGCCTCTGTTGCTGTTCCGAAGTTTCAAAACATTGCAGATAAAGCAAGAGAAGCAGCTACCCTTGGTGTAGTTGGTGGAGTAAGAGCGGGAATTACTGCTACTTATGCCAGTAATCTTTTGAATAATTATATTGACCCGGTTAGTGGTACTTATTATCCTGGAACACTTGATAATGCGGCAAGTGGTTCAATGGCTTCACCGATGAATCCATTTTTCATTAATGTGCTCGATCAGGGCGGAATAACTAAAGACTGGTTGAAAGGTTCTCAAGCTACTTACTATTACACAAATGCGGTTCCAGCTGATTCATCTTATCACTATCTTAATACAAATGGCAGTTTTGTTAGAATGGTAGGAAGGTAAATACTAATAGTATAATAAAAGGGAATCTTTAAATA
>QNDJ01000149.1 GCA_003644825.1 Candidatus Zhuqueibacterota bacterium
ACATAATGGAAAAGAGATTCAACCTTATTTTTGCAAATATCGGTCTTACTTCGATAATAACCCAGATTATTTACCTGAGAGAATTAATAGTGGTGTTTTACGGAAATGAGCTTTCCATCGGAATAATACTGGGTTTCTGGCTATTCTGGACCGCTATCGGAAGCCTTTTAGCCGGTAGATTTGCCTCAAAAATAAAAGAATCAATCACTTTTCTTTCATATCTTATTTTATTTAATATCTTTATAATACCTCTGTCTATTGTTATTATAAGAAGTTCAAAATCCTTTTTTAATATCTCTACAGGTGAAATAACAGGGTTATTCCCTATTTTAATTACATCATTTTTTCTTCTTTCACCATTTTGTTTTATCAGTGGTTCCATTTTTTCTTTTTGTTCAGCAATTCTTTCTGGCTTTAAAAAGGAAAAACCTGAAATATCAATCGGAAAGGTGTATTTCTGGGAAGGACTTGGAGCAGGAATCGGTGGACTCATATCAAATTTCATCCTGATTAAACACCTTAATTCAATCCAGATATCATTTCTATTGAGTTCTTTAAACCTGGTTATATTTCTTCTTCTTAAAATCAGGGGTTCTATAAAATATAAAGATATTTTTAAAATCTCTGTATCCGGGATAATCTTTTTTCTTCTGAGCTTTACATTTTCTCGAAAAATAGAAAACTTCAGCAACAATATCCTGTGGAAGAACTTCAAACTGCAGGAAGTTAAAAATACCATTTATGGTAACATTGCTGTAACATCTTTTGATAATCAGTATAACTTTTTTGAGAACGGTCTATTTGTATTTTCTACAAAAGATGAATTGAGTGCAGAAGAATCCATTCATTTTCCCCTGCTGGAACATCCAAAACCAGAAAATATTCTATTAATAGGTGGGGGTATCAACGGAAGTATTAAACAGTTAATAAAATATCCGACAATTGTAAACATCGATTATATTGAGCTTGACCCGGAAATAATAAGGCTGGGTAAAAAATACAACCCTGACCTGAAAAAGGTTTTATCCAACAAAAAAATCAGTATCTATAATGTTGATGGAAGGTTTTTTATAAATCAATCTAATAAAAAATATGATATCATAGTTGTTAATCTTCCTGACCCCTATACAATCCAGTTAAATAGATTCTATACAAGAGAATTTTTCAGAAAAGTAAAAGAAAGATTAAATGAAACAGGTATTTTTTCATTCAGTTTAACATCTTCGGAGAATGTCATAGGTAATATTCTGTCTGAATTTCTAAGTATAATCTATACCTCTTTAAGACAGGAATTTCCAGAAACTATCGTTATACCAGGGAATACAAATCATTTCATTTCCTGTAATAAAAAAGGTATTCTGACAGAAAATTATAACATTCTTATTTCAAGGTTAAAAAATAGAAATATAAAAACCAATTATATCAGCGAGTTCTACCTTCCTTACAGAATGGCTGAAGAAAGAATTGACTATTTAAAAACAAGAGTCAAAGAAAATGAGAGTCTATCAGCCAATCTGGATTTTAAACCCCTGGCTTATTATTATGACTTAATCCTTTGGAGTACAAAGTTCTCGAAAAACTTTAAATCATTATTTTTAGCATTAGTAAAAATAAACAAACTAATATATTATTTTCTTATCTCAGGTATTTTTATATTTCTGATTGTATTCTTCTCTATATCAAAAAAGCAGGTCGAAATAGGTATTCCCTTTTCTGTTGCAGTAGTCGGTTTTACTGAAATAGCTCTTGAGATTATCATAATACTGGGGTTTCAGATCATCTATGGATACATATACTCAAAGATATCTATCCTGCTTGCAAGTTTTATGATTGGTTTATGCGCTGGAAGTTACTCAGCACTATTTCTATTTAAAAGAAAAAATGATGTATTTAAAATATTTATACAGATACAGGCATTTATCGTAATAATTCCTGTGATTATTCTGCTTTTTTTCAGCGGGATATTGAAACTGAATGCCCGTTTATTTACCATAATTTCTTCTGAATTTATATTTCCACTTCTAACGGTTCTCTGTGGATTCCTCGGAGGCCTTCATTTTACTTTATCAAATAGAATTTTCTTTAGCCAGAAAGTAAATATTAACTGGGGAATAATCTATTCAGTTGACCTTGCAGGTTCATTCCTGGGTGCTATATTAATCAGTTCCTTTATAATACCAATTATAGGAATATACAAATCCTGTTATTTTATTTCAGTAATTAATATAATAGTTCTTATAATTCTCTTAATAATTAAAAGAAGGATTTAAGAGAAATTTCTATTTCTTTTTAGCTTTTTCTACAGTAGCTTCTTTAATTTCTTCATAATGAGAGGCATAAAATTCAAGGAGCTTTGGAGTTGCTTTTAAACACCTGCTGTATTTTCCTTCCTCGAGGCCGCCCATCGGTTTCAACAATGTTACTGCTTTAACACTGTGTTCCAGATGCGGGCAATCAGCTTTAAACACCTTACATACAAATATTGTCGGGCTTTTAAATCCTGTCATAGGATAGGGCACAGCATACTTCCACTCACACTCTTTAACGAGAAGTTCCATCTCATGATAAAAATCAAATATATCTTTAAGGTTTAAACCTATAGTAAAAGCTTTAACAACATCATTATTAAGCTCTTTATGAAATGCTTTTACATTTAACTGGTCAACAATATAAGTGGGTTTTTGTCTGTCTCCGAACAATCCATTTAACATTCTGGAATAAATCTCTGCAACAACTATAATATTAGCATACTTTGAAGTATTATCATCCCTGTTTATAAAATCTTTTCGACCAAAAAAGTAATCAACAACAAGCCTCATAGCATCCATTACTTCGAAGCCAAGATTTAAACTACCCAGCATATAACAACCTGTTCTATTTGCCTCCATATATTTTGGTAGTTGCTCCTTTTCTGGAAGTTTAATTATTGTATCTATCTGAGATAACCCCCCATAATTATGCAGAATAGCTGCTTTGATTAAATCAAGGAAATTCTGTTTTGAAAAGTCTAAAACACTCTTAAGTTCACCTGAATTTGCAATTCCTATCGAAAATAATGCAGTATTAATGGAATGGATATAAAAAAATCCTGCCGTTTTGCTTGTAGCACCCTCACTGCACAACCTCATCTTATAAAGAGTTAAAAGAATATTCTCATCGGTTAAAATCTCATCAAGTAGCTCGTCTATTTTATTCACAATATTTGTAAAAAGTTGACTATATATTTTAAGATTCTTCTTTTTACTGAAGAGGTTTTTAAAATCATCACCAACCATCTTTTTAAAAGATTTTATCAATTGTTCACTTCTCTTTACTCTGAACTTTAAAACCATATCCGGATAAGACTCGGTTAATTTGAGCAATCTTGCGATTCTATCCTCGGTTATATGAGTTCCTTTGGTGTAAAGCACAACATCCTTCTCGTTTTTCAGGTCATCAGCGAGCATTAAACCCTGAAGAAATCGGCTTGTATCCCTTGGATTGTATCTACAAAAAAGAATTAATGCCTTTAAATTTGGCAGCTCGATAACATTCTGGCTGGCTGAAAAAAGCCTATCAACACTGAACATTTTAAAAATCCTTTAACTTAAAACACTGTTGACTTTTTCAAGTAATGCTTTAAAACTAAGGGGCTTTAGTATATAATCAACTACCCCCATTTCGATGCTTTCTTTCTTGAATACATCATCAAGAAAAACACCACTCATAAAAATTACAGGGATTTTTTTTGTATTTTCATATTTCTGGAGCATTTTATAAAGAGCAATTCCGCTGATCTGAGGCAATACAACATCAAGTAAAATCATATCCGGATTCTCCATCTGTATTAAATCCCAGGCTACTTCTCCATCTTCTGCCATTATTATTTTATGACCTGTTTTTAAGCTCAGATAATTAGCAATTGCCTCAGATAAATGAACATCATCGTCTACTATTAATATCTTTTTCATAGTTCCTATTCCAGATTTTAAAATTCTAATGATTAATTTTTATTTAAAAATTTAATAAATTTGTAAACTTTAATAAAATAAAAAATGAAAAAAATTTAATCAACTATTATCCTGAAATACTTCTTTTTTCCTTTTCTTAAGAATATAGTTTTCTCGACAACATCTTTTTCACTAATAATTTCATCCGTTTCACTTAATCTTTTCTGGTTTATATAAGCACCACCCTGCATAATCAGTCTTTTAGCTTCACTTTTTGAAGCAGTCAATCCGGTTCTATGAAATAACTCCACTGCTGGTATACCCTTTTTTATCAGTGATAACGGGATGTTCAGGGTCGGAACTTTTGATTCTGCTGAAACCTTCATTTCTTTCCTTCCAAAAATCTTTTCGGATGCATCCACAGCATTTTTAGCTTCTTTCTCGCCGTGGGTTAATTTTGTTACTTCATAAGCAAGAATCTTTTTTGCTTCTCTTATATCAGAACCTTTTAAATTTCCAAGCCTGTTTACTTCTTTTGCTGGAAGAAAGGTAAAGAGGTTCAGGAACCTTTCGACATCTCTATCATCAACATTTATCCAGTATTGATAAAAATCATAAGGTGAGGTTTTGTTTTTATCAAGCCATATTGTACCTTTCTCAGTTTTGCCGAATTTTTGTCCGCTGGAAGTAGTAATCAGGGGAAATGTGATGCAATATGCATTTCCCCTTAACTTTTTTCTAATGAGTTCAATTCCTGCCACAATGTTTCCCCACTGGTCATCACCACCCATCTGAAGTTTACAATCAAAATTCTTATACAGATGGTAGAAGTCATAAGCCTGCAATGGCATATAATTAAATTCCAGAAAAGAAAGCCCTTTTTCAAGACGAATCTTATAAGATTCAAAAGTCAACATTCTATTGATACTGAAATGGACACCTATATCTCTTAAAAATTCAATATAGTTCAGAGGTAAAAGCCA
This sequence comes from Candidatus Zhuqueibacterota bacterium, assembly GCA_003644825.1. Classification (GTDB taxonomy): domain Bacteria; phylum SM23-31; class SM23-31; order B21-G16; family B21-G16; genus B21-G16. The sequence goes on from QNDJ01000149.1 coordinate 4,913, forward strand.
ATCTGCGTTATTTACCATTATTCCTTTTTTTTCCTCAAAGGAAATAAACCTTGATAGCTGTTCTTTTAATCCTGAGCTATTTTTTTCGATCTGTTTTTTCGTCATCATTTTTCTCATTTCAGTTTTTCCACTTGGGTCTCCTATCATTGCAGTACCTCCGCCTATAACACAAATCACTCTGTGCCCATATTTCTGCATATAAGCAAGTGCCATAATAGGTACAAGGCTACCTATATGAAAACTGTCTGCTGTAGGGTCAAATCCTATGTAGCAGGTAACCTTCTCATTTTTCAAAATCTTTCTGATACCATCCTCATCAGATGTCTGTTGAATAAAACCTCTCTCTTGAAAAATATCAAAAACATTCCCCATTTTACCAACCTCAATTTTTTCTTTTTCTCGAGTGTAGGAAAATTCTTTCCGATAATATAAGAAAATAT
>QNDJ01000150.1 GCA_003644825.1 Candidatus Zhuqueibacterota bacterium
AAATAACAACAAAAAAGTTGCCGTACTGGACAAAAAAGTCAAAAATAAAAAAAGGCACAAAAGAAAAGCCCTTGAAGAAAAAAATAAAATATTATTAGTAAAACTTCAAGACATAATTTAAACAACGTTTCTTCAAAATATAGATTCATTTTTTAATTTTAATAATAATTTTATCTTTTTTAGTGTTCAGAATCTGATTGGAAAAATTCTCAAGGAGTTTATATTCTTCTACTTCGAATTTATCCTGCTTCAGAATCAACTTTTCCTGATAGGATAATCCTGCAGATGTTCTGTTTATAACCCTGAAAAACTCACCAAAGTATTGCCGATTTACTGTGCTTTTAGGGATAGAAACTATCTCTGTATTTGCCGGTATTTTAATATTTATTAGCACCATTTCTGTTTTTTTGAAATCTAAAAAGAATGGATATGTTCTCTTTTTGTCAGAAAAATAATTGTGAAAGTTATAAACAAAAACAGCAGGATTAATTTCAACATTATTTTCATCATTTAACAAACTTTTTTTTGTTTCAAAGGAATAATTAATTTCCATAGATTTTGAAAGGTCCTCTGGAGAAGTAATATCAAAATCTGTAATAGAGGCTTCAGGAATAACTGTTTGTAATAATTTTTCATAGTAATTTTTTCTTTCATCAATATTTGTTTTAGATATGAGTTTTCTAAATTTTAGTTCATTTTGAGCATAAAACACACTTTTTACCTTTCCTTTAACAAAACCGTCATCGGTAACTGTAATTTCGGCGGAATGATTGATGAGATTTTGTCTCATTCCTGTTAAAGGTGTTTTTAAAAATTTTCCATTTTTATATCCTATTGGAAGTGCGAACACATCCTGACAGTTATAAGGTAGAAATGGGTATCGTGAGAACTTTTCTGATGGGTCAAGCCAGAGCCCATCTTTAATATCCGGGATGAAGGTTATAACACGATTGAACTGATCAGGGCTGGGAAACTGAGGATATATTAGCCCATAGTCTCTTGTGGAAATAAGACAGGGGTAAGCCTTTATACCTGCTTCTTTTAGCATAGAAACAAAAAGTAAATTTATCTCCTGATTATCTCCAAGCTTTGTTTCAAGAATATCATTAACATATAATGGCGATGGTCTGATGCCGATTACAGGTAGTAGTTTTATGTTTGATTCAATATAAGAAAAAATTGCTCTGACCTTTTCTTCTTTATCTTTTATACCTCTGGTTATTTCTTTAGCAGTTTTTTTTACTTTATCATTTTTTTTCAATTGATAATTGTAGAGTTTTTTCATATTATCGCTTACGTTTTTCCATTTTTCATTAATAGCGTAGTCATAAGGGTCAAATTTGTAATATGTAAGAGTCAGAAGACAACCAAATGATAATTCTCTTTTTGGTGGCATATTTATTTCTGCTTCAAGAGGTTCAATATTATTAAATTTCCATTTATATCTTTCTGCGTCTACAGTAAGGTCTTTAAGGGCGGCTTTAAGTTCCCATTTTGCTTTTTCAGCGGTAAAATCTCTGGAGCCCTGATTCAGAGGAAAAAAAGCATATTCAAAACCCATTTTCAGGTCAAAAATCAATTCCGCTTCATTAACATATAGTTCATCCTGAAAATAAAAAGGGTCTATAAAATATAATGATTCTGATATTCTTTCCACAGTATACTCCAGAATACACCCGGGTTCTACTCCAGGGAAATGGATAATATTTTCCTTAATATAGTTTCTTTTAAAATATTGAGGAAATATCATTTTTTCTTCGATATTTTCAGGTGAAAGTGGTATAATAGTTCCATCTGGTTTTATCACTTTTCCTTCAATATTTCTGATAGTAGTGCCCTTTTTATAAGGAACCTTAATATTAGCATATTTTTTAACACCCTCAGATGTAAGAACATTTATACTTTTTGTATCTTTTGTTTTTATGAAAAATACCGCTGTTTCTGTATGAATGGTTATTTTTCTTTCTTTTTTTAGAATGGTAGCACCCTCTGAAGATATTTGCATAGAAAATAATTTATTTTGAATCGTTAATGGAATTAACAGAATAAACAAAAATCTTAAATATTTCATTTTATTTATCTCCATTTTAAGAGTTTAAATCTGATATAAGTATATAGCTTTTTTCGGGCACATTTCTACACATAATCCACATCCAGAACAGACGTTTTCAATTATGTAATATGCCTCATTATCAGTTTTACTGATAGCATTAAAATTACATATCTTTTCGCATATACCACAACTATTGCACAGGTTAGAATCAATATCAGCTTTAACTTTCTGCGTTCTATCAACCTGGTGCAGCGAAAGAATTTTATTACAGATTTTACTTTTAAAATCCTTAATTGAACTGTATCCTTTTTCATCCATAAACTTTTCAATTTCATCAATAAGTTTTCTTATAATACCAAACCCGGAAAGATATAATAAAGTGCATATCTGTGTGGAATCTGCTCCTGCCATAATTAGCTTTATGATATCCTGTCCATTATGTATACCCCCTGAACCACTGACCGGTATTTTAATATATGGAGAAAATTCACTTATCCATCTCAGGGCATAAAGCAGTGAGTATGAACCTCCGTAACCTGCATACCCCCCGTGCATTACAGGTTTTTCATTTAGTATGTCGATATCAAGGCCAGCAAACCTGCTAAAAGATGTTATTCCATCTGCGCCATTTTCTTCAATTATTTTTGCTGTTAAAAGTGGGCTGTTTAACTGGGGAGTCATCTTACAAACAATATCAATTTTCACTGAATTTTTTACTATTTTAAGAACATCTTTTATATACTCATTCATCTTATTCCGATAATCTCGAATATGGTCACTATAAGGGCAGGATAGATTAAGTTCTATTGCATCTGCACCGGCTTCTTCCAGCAATTTTGAATATTCTTCCCAGCCTTTTTCAGTAATGCAGGCAATACTCCCGATAACAGGAAAATCAACGGATTTTTTGGCTTTAGATATTTCTTCTGCATATTCCCAAGGACCAAATTTGCTTGCCTGTTCATAGCTGTAAAAGGAATATGATGTTAATTTTCCTGAGCCTCTCTGGATGATTTTATATTTTGGAGCGGGGTCTTTTCTACATTTTTCATCCTCAAAAAGGGTTTTCATAACAGATGAACCAGCACCTGAATCCTCAATTTTTTTAAGCTTTTCTGCAGTTTCTGTTAATCCACAGGAAGCAATAACTACAGGATTTTTTATTTCAACATTTGCAGAGTATCGGGATTTTAAATTTTTCATTATTAAAGATTTATCGAAACTTATCTATTATTTAAAGATTTCAATCTGGTCAACTTTTATTTTACTCATTTTTGTGAGTTTATTTTTTTCGTGGGATTCATCATGCTATTTATTCCATTTCATTTCTTCCCAGTTCCAGCTTACTGGATTTCCGCATCCACATTTGCATTTCGGTGGGTTTTTGAGAATTTTTAGAATACCATTTTTCCCGAATTTTGAGTGCCCCGGAATAAAAATTCTGCTTCTTACAAGGCTAACAATAGGCTGACCACAACCACAGGCACATCTTTTTATCTTCTGGTTATTTTCATCCAGAGCCGGTATCTTATACGAGATTTCGTTTCTCTTTTTTTCCTTTTTATGGTTTTTCTCTTTTACATATCTGTTTATAAATATCCTGTTGTTATACCTTATTTTTTTTGTTGTTTTCCTGATTTTTGTTTCTTCAGGTATTCCAACAGGTAAAATTGCCAGTGGAACAAAATTATCAGGAACTTCAAGAATCTCATTCAGAAAAGACGGGTCTCCTGGAGTGTAAGTAATTGTTCCGAGGTTTTGCTCAACAATTGCAAGGGTTATATAAGAGATTGAAATCCAGGTTGATTCAAGCCAGTATGGTGCTCTTTTATCTCCAAAAACGCATAATAAAACAGGTGCATCGGTCAAGAATCTCTTTTCAGAAGTTATGTTCTGTTTTTTCAACCAGGCACGTATACTTTGAGGTGCATTTCTATGCCAGATTTCATCTACCTTTTCACACTCGGTTCTGATTAATTTTTTAATTTTCTGGTCTTTTACAATTATATATAACCAGGGTTGTCTGTTAGCTCCAGAGGGTGCAAGCCTTCCTATTCTCAATATATCGTAGATTTTCTCATCGGGTATTTTTTTTCTCTTGTAGTTTCTTACACTTTTTCTCTCTTTAATTAAATTAATAAGGCTCATTTTAAATACCTTTTTAATTATTATTTATAAAGCTTGTAAACTGTTCTTGGGCATGAAAAGAGCTTCTTACAAGAGGTCCACATTCGATATGTTTAAAACCAAATTCTGATATTCTTTCTTTTATTTCCTCAAACTCATCAGGAGTATAATATTTCTTTACAGGGTAATGGTTTTTTGTAGGTTGCAAATACTGGCCAATTGTAACAATTTCACAGGAATGCTCTTTAAGGTCTTTCATTGTATTAATTATTTCATCAAAAGATTCACCCAGCCCCAGCATTATTCCTGACTTCACGATTATTTTGTTTTTTATTTTTTTTGCACTGGATAACAGTTCCAGAGACCTTTCATAATTTGCAAGGGGCCGAATTTCGGAGTATAACCTTGGAACTGTTTCTATATTATGATTTAAAATATCCGGAGAAGCCTCAATAACATTTTTAAGTGCTTCAGTTGAACCATTGAAATCAGGAATCAAAACTTCAATAATAATCTTAGAATTCAAACTTTTTACCAATCTAATAGTTCTGGCAAAATGCTCTGCGCCACCATCGGGAAGATCATCTCTTGTTACAGATGTTATTACCACATAAGATAAACCCAGAATTTCGACCATTTTTGCTATGTTTACCGGTTCTTCCGGAGATGGTGGTAAAGGCCTTCCTTTCTCAATAGCACAAAATCTGCAATTCCTTGTGCAGTATTTGCCAAGAATTAAAAAAGTTGCTGTTCCATTACCAAAACAATGAGATATGTTCGGGCATAAGGCACTCTGACAGACAGTATTAATATTATACTTTTCCAGCAAACCTTTTATTTCAATATATTTTTTATTAAAGTTTATCTTTCTTTTTAACCAGAAAGGTAAATTTCTTAGGATTATAATTTTCTTTTTTGTTATATACTTGATAACAAAATAATACATAAAATCTTAAATATCAATAAAGTTATGATTAAAAAATCAATCATTCTATTTTGTTGATTGATTTTCAATTTTAAATTATATAAATTAATCAATATGAATAAAATAAAACTGAAGAAAGAAGTCCTGCTTCAAGAACTGGAAAATCTCTGTGCAAAGCTGGATATTTCTGTTCGATACGAGACCGGTGATTTTGCAGGTGGATTCTGTAG
>QNDJ01000151.1 GCA_003644825.1 Candidatus Zhuqueibacterota bacterium
AACTAAAACTACATAATGTATAATTCATGGGTCAATCTAAAGATAAAATAAAAGTTTTTATAGAGGAATATAAGGTCAAAGATGTTCCTGCTAAACACCCTCAATTATTTGAGTTAAAAACAATTATACCCGGTATAATGCTGGGTTTACTGGGGATAATAATAGGATTAGAACTTTTAACCAGAGTAGGTATAACGGCAAACACCTCAATAATTGGTGCTATTATAGCTATAGGATTATCAAGAATTCCTTTATCCGTAACAAGTTCATTTCGTAATCTTTCCAGACAGAATCTATTGCAAACAGTTATTTCAGGTGCAACATTTGGGGGTGCAAATGCAATTTTCCTGCCAATTGGAATTCTATGGTTGATAAGTAAAAGGGAACTCGTCCCGATTATGTTGTTGGGTGCTTTTCTTGGATTGATAATTGATGCCACGATACTTTATAGAATATTTGATTCCAGGATTTACCCTGCAGGTGGAACATGGCCTCCAGGTGTAGCAACAGCCGAGTGTATAATAGCAGGAGATAAAGGTGGGAAAAGAGCAAAACTGCTAAGTGTGGGTGGTATTGCAGGAATAATTGGTCGTTTTGCGGGTATTCCAATGGATATCTTCGGAGTATGCTGGATTGGAAATATATGGGCTCTAACTATGTTCGCTGCTGGTTTACTCATAAGGGGATATTCTATTACATTATTTAATGTTGATATTAACAAATTCTATTTACCTCACGGGGTAATGATTGGAGCCGGAGTTGTTGCAATGTTCCAAATAATAGCAGAAATCGCAAAAGAAAATAAAAATTTTGATAAAAAAGAATTCACAATTAATGGAAAACAATTTGGCACAGGAATAGGAAGTGGTTTTATTGCATTTCTTGTAGCCGCACTTATTATTTCGGCAGTCTCGGGTATATACACTCAAATGTCCCCGGGTATGTTGTTCTTTTTTATAATATATGCAGGCATTTCAGCTCTTATTTCAGAACTAATAGTTGGAATATCTTCAATGCATGCTGGATGGTTTCCATCCTTTGCAACAACCCTTATATTTTTAACCGGGGGAATGTTAATAGGTTTCCCCCAGACACCATTAGCATTATTAACAGGATTTACCGCATCAACTGGACCAGCTTTCGCTGATATGGCTTACGACCTGAAGACCGGCTGGATACTCAGAGGAAATGGAAAATACACCGAGTTCGAAAAACAGGGAAGAAAACAACAATACTTTGCAGAAATTTTAGGTTTTACCATTGCATTAATAGTAGTAACCATATTTTATAAAAATTACTTCAAAGGAGGGCTGTTTCCACCCGTTGACCGGGTATATATTGCAACTATTCAGGCGGGTACTTCTTCCGAAACTGCAAAATATCTTTTAATGTGGTCAATTCCTGGTGTTATTATACAACTTATAGGTGGCATATCTACACAAATCGGGATTCTTTTTGCTACAGGCTTATTGATTCACAACCCGATAGCAGGATGGACAGCCCTGGTCGCTCTCGCAGTGAGAGCAATAATTATCAAAATATATGGAAAACCTGCAGAAAACCCTATGTATGTTCTCGCTGGTGGATTCATAGCAGGCTCTGCTTTGTGTGGTTTTATTTCATCAACGTTGAAAATAAAATAAAAATATGGAGTAAAAAATGTTAAAACAAATAATAGAAATTTATGAACTCCTTGATGATTCGAAAATATCCGGAATAAAAGTGGCTGAATTCCTCAAAAAAAGAGGACTAACAAAAATCAAAGTAAACAAAATTAACAAAAGAGAAGGTTCAACAGATTTTATCAAGATAATTATACAGGGAACCTCCGGAAAACAAAAAAATGGAAATGCTCCTACTCTGGGTATCATAGGCAGGCTTGGTGGTATAGGCGCCAGACCCGAAAAAATTGGTCTGGTATCAGATGCTGACGGTGCCATTACTGCGTTATCCTGTGCATTAAAGCTCGCTGATATGCAGATAAAAGGAGACATACTCAAAGGTGATGTAATTATCGCAACTCATATTTGCCCGAACTCACCGATTGAACCTCATGAACCTGTTCCTTTTATGGGTTCACCTGTAAATATAGATGAAATGAACAGATATGAAGTAGACCCTGAAATGGATGCCATTTTATCCATTGATACAACAAAAGGAAACAGAATAATAAACTATAGAGGTTTTGCAATTACTCCGACTGTAAGAGAAGGTTATATTCTCAGAATAAGTGAAGACCTGTTAAACATTATGGAATGGACTACAGGTAAACTTCCCCGGGTTCTACCTGTAACAACCCAGGATATTACACCTTATGGTAATGGTCTTTTTCACCTGAACAGTATAATGCAGCCCTGTACCGTAACGAGCTCACCTGTTGTAGGGGTTGCAATAACATCTGAAACTGCCGTCCCTGGCTGTGGAACAGGGGCAAACCATATAATCGATATTGAAGAAGCAGGAAGATTCTGCATTGAAGTCGCAAAAGCATTCTCCGAAAAAAAATGTAAATTCTATGACGAAAACGAGTTCAATTCAATTTTAAAACTTTACGGTTCAATGAGTATTTTACAGACAAAAGGAAATAACAAATGAAAATCGGTGCAATAACAATAGGACAATCTCCAAGAGATGATATTATCCCAGAAATTCGAGATATCTTAACTCAGAATATCAAGATAATTGAGAAAGGAGTTCTGGATGGAATTTCTTCTGAAGATATAAAAAATTTTTATCCAGACAAAACAGATTTTCCTATAGTAACAAGATTGAAGAATGGAACAGAAGTTAAAGTAGCAAGAAAAAAGATTGTTCCCGGATTAAAAAACTGCATCTCTGAACTCGAAAAAGATGAAGTTGATGTAATAGTACTTCTGTGTACCGGTGAATTCCCCGAAATTAAATCTGAAAAAATATTGCTGGAACCTCATAAAATAATGGTTAATATTGTCAGAAGCATTAAAGAAAAAGGAAAACTATGCATAATAGTGCCTTCTTCTGACCAGATTTCATTAATAAATAAAAGATGGAAACGCATAAGTCCAGATATTATTTCAATACCATTTTCCCCATATTCAGGAAAAGATGATGAAATTATAAAAAAAGCAGAAAAAATAGTTGAATTGAATGTCGATTTAATAATCCTTGACTGTATAGGTTTTACAAGGAAAATAAAATCTATTCTAAGAGATATTACAGGCAAACCTGTCCTTTTACCAAGAACAATTATCGCAAGAATATTGCAGGAATTAATAGAAATTTGAATTCTCAAATTTTTTTATTATATTTATGAAACCTTAAACAGTGGTAAATCCGATGATTAATTCCATTCCTTTTCCATCAAGAAAAATTTTTGTTTTATTTCTATCAGCTTTAATTATTCTGATAGGTATTAAATGTTCCAGAATTAATAAATCGGAGTATTTGGTAGTCGGGGGAACTATACTAACAATGAACCCCAACAAACCAGAAGCTGAAGCAATGATTGTTCGTGATGGTAAAATTGAGGCTGTCGGTTCCATGGCAGAACTTGAAGAGAAATACCCGGATGCCAATGTTTATAATATTGAAGGAAGAACAATACTACCCGGATTTATTGATTCTCATACACATGTTTATGAATTAGGATACCAGCATAGAAAAGCTGACCTTATCGGTGTCAAAACAGTAAAAGAAATGGTTGAACGCCTCAAAAAATTTTACCATAAAAAACCACAGGGAAAATGGCTTATTGGGTATGGCTGGGATGAGGGAGAATGGGCATCCAGAGGTTATCCTGATAGAGCAGAACTGGATAGAGCATTTCCAGAAAATCCTGTTTGTCTGGAATCTTTACATGGGTTTGCTGGTTTCTACAATGCCCGTGCCCTTGAAATTGCAGGAATAAATGCCAATACTCCTGACCCTGAAGCCGGAAAAATTTTGAGAAGAAAAAACGGTGAACCAACCGGAGTATTACTCACCGAAGCTCAGGAACTCGTTAACAAACATATTCCTCCAGAACCATTGGAAGAAATGAAAAAATCTATTCTATTGGGGCTGAACACAATGGCAAAAGAGGGAGTTACATCAATCCACGAGGCAGGTACGGATTCGAAGATGGTTAAAGCATTCAGGGAACTCGCTAAAGAAAAAAAACTACCAATACGAGTCTATGGGATGTTAATCTGGTCAGATTCTACTCTAATTGACGAATGGTTTTCCAGAGGACCATTAATTGACCCGGATGCATTTTTCACCATCCGAACCATAAAAGTTTTTTACGATGGTTCTCTTGGTTCCCGGACTGCACTTCTAAGGAAACCATACTCGGATGAACCTGAAAATGCTCATATGATAGAGTATATAACACCTGAAGAATTGACCTATCTATCAAAACGTTCTGTGGAAAATGGGTTTCAGATTGCCGTTCATGCTATTGGCGATGAAGCAAATGAGCGAGTTTTAAGTACATTTGAATCTGTTCTAAAACCATATCCATTCCTCGATCACCGCTGGCGTATTGAACACGCACAGGTAGTTTTACCGGATTATTTCAAACGTGCTTCCAAACTGGGAATTATATCCAGTATGCAACCCAGCCATGCTTTAGAAGACAAAGAATGGGCTGAAAATAGAGTCGGACCAGAAAGAATAAAATACGCTTACGCCTGGCGAAGTGTTCTGAATGCAGGGGGAATTCTACTGATGAATTCAGACCTTCCAGCGGTTCCCTGGAAGCCTGTATACACTCTTTATTTTGCTGTAACCAGAAAAGACCTCAACGGAAATCCACCGGAAGGATGGTACCCGGAACAGGCTATTACTGTAGATGAAGCACTGTATGCTATGACTGTAGCAGGGGCTTACGCTTCATTTCAGGAAAACAAGCTCGGCTCTCTTTCACCCGGTAAATTTGCAGATTTCGTTGAACTGGATAAAAATCCAAAAAAGGTAAAACCCGAAAAATTAAAAAACATTAAAGCAATTAAAACCTAGGTAGCAGGCAAAATAGTCGCAGAAAACAAATAATAAAACCAATTAACTGAGACTATATTGACCTCTAAAAAAGCCCATTTACCTGTAATTATGTATGATGAACAATTAAACCAATCTTTACAAATTAATATCTGAAAAAGATTGTTTTATGACTTTCAAAAAACTTAATTGTTATATTATTTTAAAATCTATAAACTAATTTAACGATGAAGTTTCTGTAAAATGAAGTGGATTGTCGAACTCACGCTCCAATGACAATAAAAATTCTGACATTTTTCTTTAATAATATTCGGAGGAAAATTAAGATAAATAACTCCTGATTACTTAATTCGTAATTACCTGATTTAAATATATAAC
>QNDJ01000152.1 GCA_003644825.1 Candidatus Zhuqueibacterota bacterium
ATATAATGCAATTAATATAAAGTTTGATTATAATATGTTAAATATAGAACCGAAGGGAATTCCTTCTGTTGTTTTAAATGATACTCTTGTTGTCCAGTTTGATATGAGTCCAGATTATGCACTTCTTACAGGAACAGACCTTGATTCTATAAGAATGATGGTTGAAAAAGCAAAAAAATTCAGCAACATTTCGTCTGTAGAGAGTGTTACAGATTATATCCCTGCAGAAAAAGACCAGAAAGAAAGAATAAAAATCATAAAAAATATAAGGAAAAACCTTATAAAGAATAAAAAAATTTCCAGAATTAACAACCGAACATTCAACTCCATACTGGCTCAGCTTGATACTCTATGGATGAACATATTTGAGATGTCCAGCCTTGCTTTCCAGGCAGGGCAGGATAGACTTGAGGAAAAATGTTATGAACTTGTTAAGAACCCTGATAATCCGAACAGTGATGATTTTATAAAAAGTCTGATATTATTTTTTAAATCCAATCCAGTTCGTTCGATAAAAGGCCTTAATAAATTTCAAAAGGATTATTTTCCTTATCTAAGAAAAAGTGCAATACAGATGGCGAACCCTGAATTTATTTCGGTCGATAATCTCCCATCTAAAATCCTTGACCGATTCATAAGTAAGGATAAAAAACATTTTCTAGTAAGTATATTTCCCAAAAAAGGGGTATGGAATATAAAAAATCTAAATTCTTTTACCCGACAGATCAAAAGTATAAATCAGCGAGCAACAGGAACACCACCAATGTTCCTGGCATTGATAAACTATATTGGTAAGGATGGTAAAAGAGCAAGCATTTTAGCCTTGATAGCAGTTCTTCTACTTTTGTTAATAGATTTTAAAAATATCTGGTTTGCCCTGTTAGGTATGATTCCACTAGTAGCGGGTGCTGTATGGATGGCTGGCATTGCAAGTTTATCAGGGATTATGTTGAATGTAGTTAATGTTATTGCTATTCCTCTGATCATAGGTATCGGAATTGATGACGGTGTTCATATTATTCATCGTTATAGAATAGAAGGTTATAAAAACATCAAGACTGTTTTTACAAGTACAGGAAAAGCTATAATGCTTACTTCTTTAACAACCATTATTGCATTCGGCAGCCTTATCTTTATATCATATAGAGGTCTTGTAAGTATGGGGTTACTTCTTGTTATAGGAATTGCATCGTGCTTTTTTACAACGGTTCTGTTTCTTTCTCCTATATTCAGAATAATTAAGCACGATCCAGGTGAATAACCATAAACTGAAATCATTTATAATTGTTTGTTGAAAATTTACCTACCATTAAGAGACCCGGGTACTCTGGGTAATATAATCTCTTTAGTATTATATGGTTTGTTGCAGTAATTATAAAAATCATAATTTACCATCAGATATGTTTATTCTGATGGTTATAGCATTTATGTTTTATTTGAATATCACTTCAAGAGTCATTATACTAATTTAATATTAAAAAAACTCCAGTATCTATTCGGAAAACGATTAGAAAAAATACAAAATATACATAAACATTTAGACTGTTTCTAAGAATTCTGAATCCTGCACAATTTCGATTTGTAGTACACGTTGTCAGAAAGATTATAAAAAAGAGCTAAAAATACCTGATTTTTAAATATTTAACTTCATAGTTATCATTCTGAAGTTTTTATTAGTATGAACCAGGGTTCTCTTTCAATTATATCTTTTGATAATAATTTGTTTTTTTGTATATTAATCAAGTTAAACATTATATTATGATTAAATCTGGAATAATCACCCGAAAAAAACATATTCTTGATAACACTCAGAAAAAGATCTTTCTACACATTAATGAGGAGTATTAATATGAAAATTAAAAAATATTTTCTTACGATAGTAATTTTGTTTATACAGATAATTTTTTCTGGTTCTGCAATGAGTCAGGTTTTTGGGAAATCAGATGTTAGAATATGGGAGGAACCACTGGTTATACCCACATACCTCGTAGGAAAAGCAGACCTTAATCCTATTTTTTACACTGGAAGGGCATATCAGGGAGCAAAAGGAAAAGTATATCCCTATCCTTTTCTTGATAAATTAACAGATAATCGTAAAAATAAAACATACAATGCAGTTTATCTTGAAAATAAGTATCTCAAGATCTGTGTTCTTCCTGAAATAGGAGGACGGATTTTTTCGGCTGTTGATAAAACCAATAATTATGATTTTTTCTACCACCAGCATGTAATAAAGCCTGCTCTTGTAGGAATGCTGGGGGCGTGGATTTCTGGAGGTGTGGAATGGAATGTTCCTCATCATCACAGGGCTACAACATTTATGCCTGTTGATTATACCCTGCAAAATAACTCCGATGGAAGTAAAACTATCTGGGTGGGTGAAATAGAACTCAGACATCGTATGAAATGGATAGTAGGTTTAACTCTCTATCCTGATAAATCATACATAGAAGTAACTGGAAAGCTATTTAACAGAACACCATTTGTTAACTCTTTTCTATTCTGGGCTAATACTGCTGTTCATGCGGATTCAACATACCAGATAATCTTTCCGCCATCTACGGAATATGCTACATATCACGGGAAAAACCAGTTCACAGAATGGCCTGTTTCACATCAGATTTATAACGGTGTGGATTATACCCGGGGGGTAGATTTAAGCTGGTGGAAAAACCATCCTTCTCCAAAATCTTTTTTTGCGTGGAATTATAAAGATAATTTTTTTGCTGGATATAATCACGGTAAAGATGCTGGTGTTGCTCTTGTAGCAAATCACCACATTGTTCCGGGTAAAAAGCTCTGGGAATGGGGTCCTGGACCAAAAGGAAAAATGTGGGACAAAATTCTTACTGACACTGATGGCCCCTATATTGAACTTATGGTAGGTGCCTATTCCGATAATCAACCTGATTATAGCTGGTGCCAGCCTTATGAAACTAAAACCTTCAAAATGTTCTGGTACCCTATAAAAAAGATAAATGGAGTAAAAAATGCTAATATAAATGCTGCTGTTAATTTAGATATAACATCAAATAATAACGTACTTATCGGGTTCAATACTACATCAGAATTCAAAAATGCTCGAGTTATTTTAAAAACTAATAGAGGAAATCTGTTTGAACAGATAATAGATATAAGCCCTGAAAAGCCTTTTTTAAAAAAGATTCATCTTCCTGAAAATATAAAAAAGGATGAACTTACGGTCATATTATTATCTTCAAAAAATGAAGAAATTATCAGTTATAAACCTGTTAGAAAAAAGAATAAACCAATGCCTGAACCTGTTAACCCCCCTCCAGAGCCTGAAAAAATCAAAACAACTGAAGAATTATACCTTACAGGTTTAAGATTGGAACAATTTTATAATCCAGCTATTGACCCGATTCCGTATTATCAGGAAGCATTAAAAAGAGATCCAGATGATTACCGGACAAATACTCAACTTGGGATATTATATTGCAAAAAAGGATTGTTTGTAAAAGCTGTAAAAAAATTGAATCTTGCTGTCAGGAGAATTACGAAAAACTATACCAGCCCGAAAAATGGAGAAGCTTTCTATTACCTGGGTATTGCCCTTAAACATCTTAATAAATATGAAGAAGCTTATGATGTCTTCTATAAAGCGATATGGAGTTATGCCTGGCGTTCCGCAGGGTATTACCAGCTTGCTGAACTGGACTGTAAGAAGAAAAATTTTAAAGATGCTTTAAACCATATTAACCTTTCAATATCTGCAAATACACTTAACATTAAAGCATTAAACTTAAAAACTACAATATTGAGAAAATTCGAAAGATACAAGGAAGCTGAAAAACTTGCTTTAGAAACTCTAAGTATTGACCCTCTCAATTTTTATGCGGAAAACGAGCTATACCTGATAAAATCAATTACAGGCAATAAGAAAGAAGCACAAAAAGGAATTAATATACTAAAGGTTAAAATGAGAAATAATCCTCAAAATTACCTGGAATTAGCTACAGATTACAGTAATATAAATTTATGGGACGATGCTATAGAGATTCTTTTACGATTGACCACTTGTAAAAAAGAAAAAGCAAGCTCTTATCCAATGTTATATTATTATCTTGGGTATCTTTATAACAATAAGGGGGATAAAGATAAAGCACTAAAATATTTTAGAGAAGCAAATAGAATGCCAGCAGATTATTGTTTTCCTTTTCGACTGGAATCAATTGATGTATTACAATCTGCTATAAACAACAACCCTGATGATGCAAAAGTTCATTACTATCTGGGAAACCTGCTTTATGAAAATCAACCTGAAAAAGCAATAGAGGAATGGGAAAAATCAAAAAATCTGGATAGTACCTTTTCTATTGTATACAGGAATCTTGGTTTTGCCTATTCCAGGATAAAAAATGATATTCCGGAAGCTATTACCTGTATGGAAAAAGCAATTAAATGCAACCCCTGTGACCCGAGATATTATTATGAACTGGACATCCTTTACGAAATGGAGGGGGTACCACTGGAGAAAAGACTGGAGCTCCTCGAAAAAAATCATAAAATTGTTCAGGAAAGAGATTATTCCCTTACCAGGGAAATTATCCTTTATGTTCAGTCAGGTTATTATGACAGAGCTATCAATATTTTAAAAAATCATCATTTTCATGTATGGGAAGGTGGTGGTAAAATCCACAATGTTTATGTAGATGCGCACTTACTGAGGGGCAAAAAGAGGTTTAAATCCAGAAAATTTAAACATGTACTTGAAGATTATAAAGCTGCCCTTGAATATCCTGAAAATCTGGAGGTAGGAAAACCTTATTATGGGGGAAGAGAACCGCAAATTTACTATTTGATTGGTACCGTTTATGAGGCAATGGGAAATATTGGAAAAGCAAAAGTCTGTTATGAAAAATCTATAAAAAAGAGATATGGTTTATCAGAAATGAAGTATTATCAGGGATTAGCATTAAAGAAACTCGGGCAGAACGAAAAAGCAAATAATATTTTTGATGGATTGATTAAGTATGGAAAAGAGAGGCTTAAAAGAGCTTCTTCAATGGATTTTTTTGCAAAGTTCGGGGAAAAACAATCAATACAATTTCAACTGGCAAATGCTCATTACCTCACAGGATTGGGATGTCTCGGGAAGGGGAAAAAGGAAAAAGCAAAAACAGAATTTAAAGAAACTATTAAATTAAACCCAAACCATCTGTGGGCAAAAATCAGATTATCTGGTTTCTAAATTGAGGTTGAAAGTTTAGTAGTTTCTTTTGTAAAAATATTAACTTCTGGATTGATAAGTGTAACTTATTTAATTTCCTCGGTTCTTGCTGCCTGACTTCTTTTCTGTTTAATAT
>QNDJ01000153.1 GCA_003644825.1 Candidatus Zhuqueibacterota bacterium
AGAAAGTGAACCAGAAATAGTTGGTTGAGAAAATATTTCACTGAAATTATTAAAAACATCAAGTACCGTAAATAATTTAAGACAAAAGAAATCAGTAAAAATCAATATATTGATTGATAAATTTGGGAAAGGAAAAGAATATAAAATAACATCAACTTCTGGATTTAAAAAGATTGATGAAGCTATAATTGAAGTATTTAAACGATTAAGGTTTATTCCAGCTATTAGAGATGGTAAACCTCAGGAATCCTGGAAAGAATTTGAGGTTAAACTTCCTATAAATCAGAATGAAATTCAGGAAATAGAACCTGTTAAATAATAATATGAATAAAATTTTTGATGAAACTTCTGTAATAATTGAAAATGTTAATGTTGCGAAGGATATTTTTCTTTTGAAAATATCTTCTGAAGATATTGTTTCTTATTGTACTCCTGGCCAATTTATAAATTTAAAGTTATTAGAGAAAAAGTTTCCATTTTTAAGAAGACCTTTCAGTGTTTACGATATTAATAAGAACAAAATGTATATTGAAATACTGGTTAAAATTGTCGGAAAGGGTACTGAAGCATTATCATTATGTAGAAAAGGTGACAGAATTAAAATACTTGGACCCCTTGGAAAGGGATTTTCTTTTTCAGAAGGTAGCCCTTTTATTTTAGTAGCTGGCGGAATTGGTCTTCCTCCGATTTATTTTGCATATACCAGAATTCGTAGCCTGAATATTGATTATAAATTTTTATATGGTGCAAAAACTAAAGAAGAAATTGTCAGTAATAAAATATTAAACATTCCAGAAAAAAAGTTAACAATTTCTACAGATGATGGTTCATACGGAATAAAAGGAACAGTAATAGATGTCCTTAAAAAAGAGCTTGGAACGAACAGTTACCCCGAAACAACAAAGATTCTGGGATGTGGTCCCTTCAAAATGTTGAAAGAAATAAATATATTATCACTTAAACATAATATAGATTCAGAAATTTCTCTTGAAACGATAATGGGTTGTGGATTTGGAGTTTGTCAGGGGTGTGCAATAAAAGTAAAAGAAAATAACTTATATACATACAATATGATATGTAAAGACGGACCTGTTTTTAATTCTAAAAAAATAGTCTGGGAGTAATATGACAGAACTTTCCGTTAAAATAGGTTCCTTAGAACTAAAAAATCCTGTTCTAACTGCGTCAGGAACATTTGGATTTGGTAAAGAATTTCATAACATATACGATATAAACCTTCTGGGGGGAATTGTAACTAAATCAATTACGTTGAAACCAAAAATAGGAAACAAACCCCCTCGTATTGCCGAAACATCCTGTGGAATGATAAATTCCATAGGTCTTGCTAATCCTGGTCTCGAGAAATTTTTAAGAAGCTACTTACCCTTTCTAAACTCACATTCTATTCCTGTAATTGTTAATATTGCAGGAGAAACCATTGATTAGTATATTGAAATTGTAAAAGTTTTAAGAAATGAAAAGAAAATATCAGCTTTTGAGATAAATATATCCTGTCCGAATGTTGATAAAGGAGGTATGTTTTTTGGTGTTGATGAAAAAATTACTTATAAGTTAACCGAGAAACTTAGAAACCTAACAGATAAACCACTTATAATAAAGTTGACACCGAATGTAACAGACATAACCAGAATCGCCTTAAGTGCTGAGAAGGGAGGTGCAACAGCAGTTTCTCTAATAAATACAGTAATTGGTATGGCAATTGATATTTATACAAAAAAACCGAGAATTGGAAATATTTTTGGTGGTTTATCGGGTCCGGCTATTAAACCCATTGCTCTTGCGAAAATATATCAGACATACAAGAAAATCAAAATTCCCATTATTGGTGTTGGTGGTATATTTACCTGGGAAGATGCCATTGAATTTTTTATAGCAGGAGCCCGGGCTATTCAGGTTGGAACTGCAAACTTTATTGAACCATTTTCTACAATCGAAATTATTGAAGGAATAAAAAAATATATGGATAGATTTAATATAAAAAATTTAGATGAACTAACAGGCTCTTTAAATGAAAATTAATATGAACAAAATAAATTTAGGAATAATACTGATATTTTTATATATTATGAGTAGTTGTACTCCATATCCAAGATACTTATCTTTTGAAGGAGATGGTGTAGTTTCAGTTTATAAACTTTCGGATTTTAAAGATTATCCTGTATTAAAAACTGAATATGGCATTGCATCATACTATGGAAAAAAATATCACGGCAAAAGAACATCATCAGGTAAGTTGTTTAATATGTATAAATTGAGTGCTGCTCATAGGATTTACCCGCTGGGTACCATTGTGAGAGTTACTAATTTAAAAAATGACAGACAGGTAATTGTTGAAATAAACGATAGAGGTCCATTCGTTAAGGGAAGAGTTATCGATCTTTCTTATGGTGCAGCTGTAAAACTGGGCTTCATTAGAAGTGGAACAACTGAAGTAAAAATCGAGGTTCTTAAATGGGGAAGTAAAAAATAAAATAGGAGAAAAAAATGGCTGATGGAAAAAAATCAAGGGAGGAACTTATAAAACAATTAACTTCTCAGGTTGCAGCTAAAAGGTCATCCATAGACATAGGTAAAAAAAGCGTTAAAAAAGCTCCTCCTGTACAAAAAGATACAAAACCTCCTGAAATTCATAAAAAAGATGTGAAGAAACCCCCTTCTATCTCTGGATTCAGGAGAGCTTCTCGACCAGTTAAAGACTTTAGTAAGGAGAAATTAGCTGATAAAATGTTTGCAGGATGGAAAAAAGCTTTAGCTAAAGAGAATAGCCCTGAAAAAGTAGAAGAAATTGTTAATAGTATTATAAAAGGTGAAAAGCCCCACTACACAGGTACTGTAGAAGTTGAGTTTGAGGATAATAATATTATTTCAATTTCTGAAAACCCTGTAAAAATTGATGAAGAAGTAAAGGAACAATTAATTGATAAAACTAAGTTTCAGTCTATTCTTGATTATTTTGAGAACCCTTTGAATGCTGAACCTGAAATAGTTCTTCTTGCTGAAGGGCTTTCAAAAGAAAAAATTCAAAAAGCTATAGAACTTAAAGCTGAACATATCATTAAAAAACCCATTGTTAAACTTGATGGAACTATTGAATATAATATCGTTGCCTCTGTTAAAGAAACATCAAAGTAGATTAATGATAAAAACTTTATTTATATTCATTCCACTCTTTATATTTATTTCATTTTCGGACCAAAGTGAAAGATTGGTCTATGTGATAGAAATAGAAGGTACTATTAACCCTGTTTCCACTGATTTTATTATAAACTCAATTGAGACAGCGGAGAAAAAAAATGCCGAATGTTTGATTATTGAAATGGATACTCCTGGTGGTTTAATGAAGTCAATGAAATCAATTGTTAAAGAGATTTTTTCTTCAGGAGTTCCGGTTGTAGTTTATATTTCCCCCAGTGGTTCAACTTCTGGTTCTGCAGGTGTTTTTATAACTCTTTCTGCTCACATAGCTGCAATGGCTCCCGGAACAAATATTGGTGCAGCTCATCCAGTAACAATGGGATTGATGGATACTACTTCCACAATGAATGAGAAAATTGTAAATGATGCTGTATCTTATATCAGGTCTATTGCAAAGCAGAGAAATAAAAATGAAATTTGGGCAGAAAAAGCTGTTAGAGAAAGTAATTCTATAACTGAAAGAGAAGCAAAAAAACTTAACGTTATAGATTATATAGCACCAAGCCTTGATAGTTTGTTGGTCCTTATAGACGGTAGAAAAATAAGTTTAAATACCGGAACAAAAATATTAAACACAAAAAATGTTAAGATAATTAAAAAGAGATACAACTGGAGGTACAAACTTCTTGATACAATAAGTGACCCCAATATTGCCTATATTCTTTTACTTATAGGAATATATGGTCTGGTCTTTGAATTGATGAATCCTGGTTCAATATTACCCGGTGTAGTAGGAGGAATTTCTATAATCCTTGCATTTTTTGCTTTGCAAACATTACCAATAAACTATGCTGGTTTACTTTTAATTATAATTTCCATTATACTTTTTATTGTTGAGATAAAAGTAACAAGTTATGGTCTTTTAACTATAGCAGGAATTATATCATTAACTTTGGGTTCAATTATGTTAATAGAATCACCATTACCTTATTTGAAAATATCCTGGAGTGTAATTGTTCCTGCAGTAATTTTCACCACTTTATTTTTTTTATTTGCTGTAGGATTAGGTTTGAAGGCTCAAATGAAAAAGGCTTCGACAGGTAAAGAAGGAATAGTAGGTATGATAGGTACAGCCAGAACCGACCTTGACCCTGAAGGACAGATTTTCGTAGCAGGTGAGCTATGGAAAGCATACAGTGATGAAAAAATTAAAAAAGGTGAAAAAGTAAAAGTAATTGAAATGAAAGAACTTTTATTAAAAGTTAAAAAGTCTTAGTTAACAATATAGGGAGGTATTATGATAGCCTTAACAGTATTAATTTTATTAGTTATTATGCTGTTAGCAAGTGCAATAAGAGTACTTAAAGAGTATGAGAGAGGTGTTATTTTTCGTCTCGGAAGATTGATTGGAGCAAAAGGACCGGGCCTTATTATTTTAATACCAATAATAGATAAAATGGTGAGGGTAAGTTTAAGGACGATTGTAACGGATGTACCACCACAGGATATCATAACAAAGGATAATGTTTCAGTTCAGGTAAATGCTGTTATATATTTCAGAGTAATGGATCCGGAGAAAGCTGTTGTTCAAGTTGAAAATTATTTATTTGCAACTTCCCAGTTTGCTCAGACAACTCTAAGAAGTATTTTAGGACAGGCGGAACTTGATGAACTGTTATCTAATAGGGAAAAGATAAATCAGGAACTACAAAAAATAGTGGATGAACATACTGACCCCTGGGGAATAAAAGTATCAAATGTAGAGATAAAGCATGTCGATTTGCCTCAAGAAATGAAAAGAGCTATGGCAAAACAGGCCGAAGCAGAAAGAGAAAGAAGAGCAAAAATCATCAATGCCGATGGAGAATTTCAAGCTGCTACAAAACTGGCTGAAGCTGCAGGTATTATTGGTGATTTCCCGATGGCTTTACAATTGAGATTTCTTCAAACATTAACAGAAGTTGCTGCAGAAAATAATTCTACAACTCTGTTTCCCGTTCCTATTGACCTATTTTCACCTTTTATAAAAGGATTTGTAGAAACAAAAAAAGACAAAAAATCCAAATAAAAAATATACAGATTTTTAATTTATTGCTTGATTATAAATATATTTATTTGTAATATAAAAAAAATTATTTTTGTCATCGGGAGTTTAGAAATGAAT
>QNDJ01000154.1 GCA_003644825.1 Candidatus Zhuqueibacterota bacterium
GTTACAGGAAATAAAGTCTTTTTTATTCAATGGAAATCAGGAAAAATTTTCCCTTTATAATTAGAGCAAAAAAAAGGAAAACTACACGAAAAAATGAACTTTATAACATACTGTTAATTCAGGAGTTGCAGGGTATGAATATTCAAAAATTAATAATTTTCTGGCATAAATATTGCACAAAAAATATTCAGATTATTATATATTATTTAATAGAGGATTAGCTATGATTAAAGGTATTTATACAGCGGCATCCGGTATGGTTTCACTTCAACTCAAAAATGAAGTAATAACTAACAATATTGCGAATGTAAATACTACCGGATTTAAAAGAGAAGGAGTTTTTCGTAAAACTCTTATTGATAAAGTGAAGATTTTGAAGATGAATTCCGGTGATTTTGTTAACCTTGATGAAGTGGATGAAGTAAGGATTGATTTCAAACAGGGTAATCTGTATTCTACCGGAAACCCACTGGATACTGCTATCGATGGTAAAGGGTTTTTCAGTGTTCAAACTCCCAATGGAATAAGATATACAAGAAATGGTAGTTTTACTATCGACAATGAGAGATATTTAACGACTACAAACGGTTACCGATTGTTGGGACAGAATGGTCCCATACAGATTAATGGACAGAATGTTTTTATAGGTGATGATGGTTCAATTATAGTTGATGGTCAGATTGTCGAGAATTTGAGAATAATGGATTTTCCTGAACCTTATGTTATGAATAAAATAGGGGATGGTTTATTTGAGGCAGATGAGACTCAGGCGATACCTGCCCGGAATTTTAAGATAAAGCAGGGGTTTCTTGAAGAATCGAATGTGAATGCAGTAAAGGAAATGGTGGATTTGATTGAGTTGAGCAGGGACTATGACTCAAACCAAAGAACAATAACAATTCAGGATTCAACCCTTGATAAAGCAGTTAATGAAGTAGGAAGAATTACAAGATAAATTATAGATAAAAATAAATCGGAGGAAAAATGAGCAGAGTATTAAGAACAGCAGCTACAGGAATGCTTGCCCAGCAATTATTTGTTGATACAATTGCGAACAATATGGCAAACGTTAATACCAATGGTTTTAAGAAAAGTAAAGTTGAATTTCAGGATTTATTATACCAGACGTTGAGAACAGCCGGGTCATCTAACCTGCAGGGAACGTTTGTCCCAACAGAGTTGCAGGTTGGAAACGGAACAAGACCGGCAGCTACTCAGAAAATATTTTCTCAGGGAGAAATTTCTTACACCGGTAACCCTCTTGATATAGCCATTGATGGGGCAGGGTTCTTTCAAATAAATAAACCCGATGGAACAATAGCATATACAAGAGATGGAACTTTTAAAATATCTGACCAGGGGTTTCTTGTTACTTCTGATGGTCTTGAACTTGAACCCCAGATAACAATACCGGATAATGCTGAAAGAGTTGAAATAGGTATTGATGGTAATGTATATGCGAAGTTGTATGCTCAGGAGGAATTGCAGAATTTAGGGCAGATTACACTTGTAAAATTTATAAACCCTGCAGGATTAAGGAGCCTGGGGCAAAATCTTTATGAAGCGACGTTTGCTTCTGGTCCGCCCCAGATTGGTGTCCCGAACGAGCAGGCTTTCGGTAGATTGCTTCAGGGATATCTGGAATCCTCAAATGTGGATGTTATAGAAGAAATGGTAAATATGATTATTGCCCAAAGAGCATACGAAATAAATTCTAAAGCAGTCCAGACCGCTGATGATATGATGAATACTGCAAATAATTTGAGAAGATAATTATGAAGTATAGAATAATTGCATTATTTGTAATAATTTTCTTAAATGCTGTTAGTTTTAGTTTGGTCTTTTCTCAGAACAGTATTATTATTGAAGTTAAAGAACAGGCTTGTGTTGAAGATTATTCTGTTAGACTTAAAGATATTGCGGTAATAAAAGGAGTATCTGAAGAAATATATGACAGATTATCAAATATCGAAATATGTCTTTCTCCTTCACCCGGTGTAAAGAGAATTATTTATCCGTATTTGATAAAAAACAGGATGCGTGAACATAATTTTCTGGAAGAAAATATTAAAATTATAGGCAACAGGTGTATTGTTACTCTGAAAACTATTACTATTTCAGGAGAAAAAATAAAAGAAGTCGCTCTTGACTACATAAAACAAAAGATTAAGGGTGAAGATATTGAACGTAAGATAGAAATTATAAAGGTACCAAGAGATGTTGTGGCACCTGGAAAAGATTTATCATTAAAGGTTATACCTCTGGATTATGGAAATATAAAAGGGTTATTGTCGATATTTGTTGGTATTTATAACGGGGACCATTTCTATAAAAAAGTTCCTGTATTTTTTAAGGTGCAGACTTTTGAATATGCTCTGGTTTCGGTAAAGAACATAAAAAGGTTTGAAAAAATAAAAAGTGATTACGTGGAAATCAAGAAGGTTGAAACTACTGGCATCAGAAAAGATTTCCTGAAGGATATAGATTCCGCTGTGGGTAAAAGAGCAAAATATTCTATTCAAAAAAACAATGTTATATTCAGTGATATGATTGAAAAGCCACCTTTAATCAATAGAGGAGATTTTGTTGATATTAAAGTTATTAAAGGTAGTGTAGTTGTTTTATGTAAGGGAAGGGCAAAAAAAGATGGGAAACTTGGAGAATTTATTCCGGTAAGAAATTTAGTATCTAATAAAGACCTGTTAGCAAAGGTGGAAAACTCAAAAACTGTTATAATAAAATAATTAACAGGGAGAAAAAAATTATGAAAAAATTTTTAGTAATAATTTTTATTAATTTTTTCCTGATATTTTTCATTGCTAATGATTCTTATTTACAGGAGAGAACGAGAAAAGGTGGAGAAAGTCTGTTTGGTGATGTTAAGGCTTATAAAATAGGAGATGTAATAACGATAATAATAAGCGAGAATTCTCAGGCATCGAATGTTTCAAATACTCAAACAAACAAGCAGAATCAACTGAGTGTACAGTCGAATTTTGGTAAATTATTGGGTGAATTAACCGGTAGATTAGCAGGTAAAATATCTTCCAATACTCAGAATCGATTTAGGGGTTCAGGACAAACATCAAGCCAGGGAAAGTTGATAACAACGATATCTGCGAGGATAGTTGAGATTACTGAAAATGGGAACTTCCTTATCAGAGGAAGCAAAGAAATAGAGACTAACGGAGAAAAAGTTACAACTGTTGTATCCGGCGTAATCAGGAGAGAAGATATATCTCCTGACAATACAATTTATTCCACTCAGATAGCAGACGCTCATATTTATCATGATGGTAAAGGAGTTGTTAAACAAGGTAATAGACCGGGTCTCTTTACCAGAATTATAAACTGGATATTTTAATATTATTATAAGAGGAAAAAATGATTAAGGGAATAAGTTTTAAATCTTTATTTATAATACTGATTGTTTTAATACTTACTACCAGTTCTACTCTGGGACAATCAAGAATAAAAGATGTGACCCAGATTTTAGGTCTTGAAACAAAAAGAGTTATTGGATATGGTTTAGTTACGGGTCTTAATAGCACAGGCGATGGAATGAGGGCTCTTTTTACTATTCAGTCTGTTGCAAATCTGTTAAAAAGGATGGGATTAACTATTAATGCTCAGAGAATAAGAATGAGAAATGTAGCAGCCGTTATGGTAATAGCAGAATTACCACCATTTGCCAGAAGGGGACAGGTTGTTGATGCTATAGTTTCTTCACTTGGAGATGCCACGAGTCTTGAAGGTGGTACATTACTCAGAACCCCATTACTTGACCTGAATAATAAGGTTATTGCTTACGCTCAAGGGGTTGTTTCTGTTGGAGGATTGAATACTCACGCAGGTGGGGGTAGAATTCCTCTTTCCAATTTTCCTGTTACCGGGAGAGTTAATAAAGGATGTAAAATAGAACAGGAACAGCTTTTTAGCTTTATAACAAATAATTCTATTACATTAACTTTAAACGACCCTGATTTTACCACAGCTTATAGAATTGCAGAAAGAATAAACAGGGAGTTTAATGAAAATATATCTACTCCGATTGATGCTGCGACTGTTAATGTCCAGATACCTCAACTTTATCTTGAAAATAATCAGATAGTAGAGTTTATTTCTAAAGTTGAAAGATTACCTGTTATAACAGATGTTGTTGCAAAGGTTGTTATAAATGAAAGGACAGGAACTGTAGTTGTTGGAAATGATGTTAGATTGTCAACGGTTGCGATTTCTCATGGAGATTTATCTATTCAGATTAGACCATCTCCGGCGGTTCAGCAACCTCCAGGTGCTCCAGCAACCAGAGAAGGAAGGGTGGTTGTTCTCGATGAAGAGAGAACAGGAACAGTTGGTGATTTGGCAGAAGCACTTAATGTTCTGGGTGTAAAACCAAGAGACCTTGTTTCTATATTTCAGGCATTGAAAGCAGCAGGTTCTTTAAAAGCAGAATGAGTTATTATGTGAGGATTTATTTATGGATTTTAATATTGAAAATAGAATTAATAATTCCATTGAAAATGCAGAACTTGAGAGAATTAAAAGAAAAATTAGAAACTCAGGGGGTAAATACAGTAAAAAAGATATCGAAACTGTAGCTAAAAGTTTTGAGGCTATTTTTATATATAAAATGCTTAAAGAGATGAAAAACACTGTACCGGAGAATACCCTTTTTGGAAAGGGATTGGGTAACGATATTTTTCAGGATTTTCTCTATGAAGAGTATGCCAACAGGATTTCAGAGAAAGGGTCTGTTGGACCATGGAAGATGATTTTTAATAGTTTATCAAAATATGTTGAACCCGTTGAAAATAAGAAACATCCTGAGCAGTTTAAAATTTCGAAATTTCAGGGGAATTTACCAACAAAAATAAAAAGATATAATAAAGAAACAGTTTATGATAAAGTTGAAAGGTATAATCGGATTATTCAGGATGCGTCTTTGAAATATGGAGTGGACCCGGATATAATCAGGGCTATTATAACCCAGGAATCCAGAGGCAATCCTGGAGCTGTATCTCGTAAAGGAGCTGGTGGATTAATGCAAATACTCGAATCTACAGCGAAAGATTTAGGTATCAGGGATGTTTTTAATCCTGTTGATAATATTTTTGGTGGTGTTAAATATTTAAAGACATTGCTTGAAAAACACAATGGAAATCTTGAACTTGCTCTGGCTTCTTATAATGCGGGACCGTCATCAGTAGAGAAATATGGAGGAATTCCTCCATATTTCTCTACTGATGACGGTCCCGCATTATAAGAAGCCAGAGCAAGTTCAAGA
>QNDJ01000155.1 GCA_003644825.1 Candidatus Zhuqueibacterota bacterium
GTATATATTTATCTTGTGATTATTCGCAATCTTGAAATCACTGATGAAGCTGTCAAAAGAACTATATATAAAATGCTAAATAAAGAATTCGACGACAAAAATAGTAAGAATTGATAATGATTAATAACCTGCAACCTATTCAATTTTCTGGACATAATGTTTTATGTTATAAAAATTTCTTTTTTTTATCCATTATTTTGTTTAAAAGTAGTTTTTAAATCATAGGAGGAAAAATGAAGAAAAAAGTTATTCCATTGATTGTTACTCTTATTTTTCTTCTGACTTCAGGTTTATTTTCTCAGGTAGACCTATCAGTTCAAAAGGCTGTTGAATCAATTACAATTGATGATATTAAAGCAGAGCTTTCATTTTTAGCCTCGGACTATCTTGAAGGTCGGGAAACTGCATCAAGGGGTCTGGAAATAGCAGCAGAATACATTTCCAGCCTTTACAGGATATGGGGGCTGAAACCAGCAGGTGACAAATCTTACCAGCGGATTGGTAGAAAAAGAGTTGCCAGGGATACCTACTATCAGTTCGTTGATATGATTGAATATACTCCAGGTGATGTCAATTATATAAAGGTGTTTGTAAAAGATAGAGATTCAGGAGCAGAGATTGTTCATAAATTTGATATAAATACAGATTTTTCTGTCTATTTCTCTGAGAACAGTCAGGTAAAAGCACCTGTTGTTTTTGCTGGTTATGGATTGAAAAAGCCGGGACTTGATTTTAACGAATATGAAGGTGTCAATGTAAGGGGGAAAATAATTGTTGTATTTTCGGGTATTCCAGGAGGGTCTGATACATCATCGGTTGTGTTTAAAAAATTCAAAAATATTTACAAAAGTTATACAACGTACCAGCAGATTAGAGAAACTTATAAAGAGGAAGGTGTACTTGCTGTTTTAAGAATGAATCCTCCTCTCAATAAGTTTCCTTCCCCGGCGAGAAACTGGGCAAAGAATGTAATTTTTTACAAACCAGATTGGTATGAAGGAGACAAACCACTTCCGCCGAGTAGAAGATTCAAACTTGTTGATGCTCCTTATGAAAGTGATGTGCCAATTTTTACTATCAGTGATAGACTTGCAGAGGTTCTCTTTAAATATTCTGGCTACTGTCCGGTCAAGGCTCAGAAAAAAATAGATTCTGAAGGTGTTCCTGCATCAATAGAACTTGATAATGTGAGAGTTGAGTTTAAAACTTCTGTTAAAACAAAAATTATGAGAACATATAATGTGGTGGGTTATATAGAGGGAAGTGACCCTGTTCTGAAAAATGAACTGGTAGTAATTGGTGCTCATTATGACCATCTTGGCAAAAGAGGCGGGTATATATGGAACGGTGCTGATGATAATGCATCTGGAACTGTCGGCGTTATGGAAATTGCTAAGGCATTTTCCCTTATGGACAGGAAACCTAAAAGGTCTGTGCTTTTTGCCTGCTGGACAGGAGAAGAAAAAGGATTATTAGGCTCTAAATTTTTTACTGAACATCCATTTTTTCCTATCAGGAATATAGTTCTGAACCTTAATATGGATATGATTGGCAGAAATAGTATGGATAAAGAGGAAAATAAAAACAGGGTTTTTTGTACAGTTTCAAAACAGGCACCAGAACTGAAAGAGATGGTTCAAAGAAATAATAAAGGTATCGGGCTTGATGTGAGAGTTCGTGAGGCAAATATTACAAGAGGTGGAAGTGATCATGTTCCTTTTGCTTTGAAGAAGGTCCCGGTAATCTATTTTGCCTGTGGTGGTCATAAAGATTATCACAAGCCATCAGATACAGTTGATAAAATAAACTTTGAAAAGATGCAGAAGATAGTTCGTCTTGCTTTTCTTAATGCCTGGGAAATTGCAAATAGAGAATCAAGGTTAAAATGGGACGAAAGCAAAGTTAAAAAACCTGAAAAAGAAGTTAAGGTGAAAACTAAATTACCACCTCCATCAAGGGAACCATTACAGAGGGTTGGAGATGCAAGAGCTGACCAGTTATATGCTCGTGGATTTGAAAAACTCCCGTTAAAGCAAAAAATGCTTGCATTTTACCTGTATCTTGCAGGATTACCGGGAAGAGATATTTTTACCGACCAGAATCACAAATACGCCCTGAAAATAAGAGATATACTTGAAGGAATATATACACATCCTGATGGGATTGACCCTGATGTATACGAAAAGATAAAAATATACACACATAGATTCTGGTTGAACTGCTGTCAATACAGGTTAGGGCAGAAAGATAAGTTTGTTCCGGACTGTACTTATGAAGAATTTTTAAGAGCCGCAAAAATAGCTCAGAAAAACGGTGCTAATTTCAAACTGAATGGTCAGACCCTCGAAGAAAGATTAAATATTCTTAAACCCTATATCTTTGATAAAAACTTCGAACCCTCAGTATGCTCGAAAAATCCTCCATCGGGTGAAGATATTTTAATTTACAGTGCAAACAACTTTTATGAAGGTGTTACCCTGGAAGAAGTGAACAGATGGGCTAAAGCCGGGCTGGAAAAACATCCCCTGAATTCTAAAGTTATAAAGGAAAATGGAAAAATAGTTGAAAAGGTATATCGGGCTGGTGACCCGGAAAAAGGTATCCCACCTGGTATGTATGCTAAAGAACTGAATATATCTATAAAATACTTAAGTAAAGCTCTTAAATTTGCAGAACCCGAACAAAAAGAAGTTATAAAAGCATTAATCAAATATTTCAAAACAGGAGACCCGAAGGATTTTGATGATTATAATATAAAGTGGGTTCAAAATGACCCGATTGTGGATTTTATTCTTGGATTTATTGAAGTATATATGGACGCAAGAGGGCAGAAAGGTTCGTTTGAAAGCCTTGTATACTTTAAAGATCAGGACGCAGCAAAATTTTTCCAGAAGATAGCAGAACTTGCGCCATACTTTGAGAAAAAAGCACCCTGGCTTGATAAATACAAAAAAACAGAATTTAAAAACCCACCCATTTCAAATAATATTCTCGTTATTCATGGAGCAGGAGATGCAGGGCCCGGAACACCAGCAGGTATAAATTTACCAAATGCTCAATGGATTAGAGAAAAATATGGCTCTAAAAATGTTATGCTGGCAAATGTTATGGGTGGAAGTTATAAAGCTATTCCCGTTAAACCCCTTAAAGAACCCACAGATTATATGAAAGAGTTCTATCATCCGGAACACATTGAATTTCTGAAAACCCTCGATGGAAATGTTGGATACACTGTTGTTACATTGCACGAGATTATAGGACACGGTTCTGGAAAAGTAAGTGAAAAACTGACAGGAGACCCTGCTGATTACCTCGGCGAATATTATTCTACCCTTGAAGAAGCAAGAGCAAACCTTATGGCTTACTGGAACTTATATGACCCTGTGCTTAAAGAATTGGGTGCAGTTTACAGCGATAAAGCCGCTGATGCTGTCTACTGGGCAATTGCCAGAAATACACTTCTCACATATACAAGGTATCGTGGAGTTGATACTATTGAAGAAGACCATCAAAGAGCATCATTCCTTGTTCAAAACTACCTCTGGAAAAAGTGTGGGGCAATTACAGTAGAAAGAATCAATGGTAAACTCTATGCAAAACCTGTATCTATAGAAAAAATGAGAGAGGGTATTGGTGAACTACTGGCTGAAATTATGAGAATTAAAGCAGAAGGTGATTACGAAGCAGCAAAAAGTTTAGTTCAAACTTACGGAATATATCTTGATAAAGAGCTTCATAAAGAAATGCTGGCAAGATACGATGATTATAGAAAGAAACAGGCAGAAAAAAAGAAAGAAAAAGCTCCCAAAAACCCGATTAAACATTTCGGTATCTCTATGCCTGTTTTAAGACCTGTATATAATAGCAAAGGCGAAATAATCGATATCAAAATTGAATACTGGAAAGATTTTGCAAGAGAACAATTATACTATTCGAGCTATTTATGGAATATATATTGATAACTTTTGCCATAGGGGTCTAATATTTGATAAGATATAACTCTTTTACAGGATTTATTTATTTCAGGTTCATTCATTAAAAATAATCTGTAGAGGTGCTATGG
Organism: Candidatus Zhuqueibacterota bacterium; assembly: GCA_003644825.1. GTDB lineage: Bacteria > SM23-31 > SM23-31 > B21-G16 > B21-G16 > B21-G16. Next base: position 4,064 of record QNDJ01000155.1, read on the forward strand.
ATTTTGATAAGGGGTTTCAAAGGAAAATAGAAATATTAAAGGAGATAACCTCTAATAGAAAAAAACTTTTGATAGTTCTTCATGATAACCCTGACCCGGATGCTGTAGCGAGTGGATTTGCTCTTGGATATATAGTTAAAAAGATATTCGGGATAAATTTCAGGATAGTTTACGGTGGCATTATCGGGAGAGCTGAAAACATCGAAATGGTTAATGAATTAAAAATCCCTTTATTCAAAGCCGGGGAGACTCATTTCCACAGATATTCCAACATTGCAATGGTAGATACTCAACCACATACAGGAAATAATTCTCTGCCTGATGATATTGTTCCGGATATAGTTATTGACCATCATCCTTTAAAAGGAAGGCAAAATTATAAACTCCAGATAATAGATACGACTGTAGGTGCAAATTCTACAATTCTTGTGGAATTTTTAAATTTCCTTAAAATTAAAATACCAAAAAATATAGCAACCGCTCTTGCCTATGGTATAAGTTCTGAAACACAGAACCTGGGAAGAGAAGCTTATAGAAGAGATATAAACGCATATCTTACTGTATATCCTGAATCGAGTTTAAAGAAACTCTCTAAAATAATCTTTCCAAAACTGCGTCCAGACTACTACATATTTCTGAATAAAGCTCTGAGTAAAGGATTCTATCATCAAAATATAGTAGGAAGTCATTTAGGGGAAGTCCCTTATCCTGAATTAATACCTGAAATAGCAGACTTGCTTGTGAGAAGAAAAGGAATTACGATTTCATTCTGTACAGGAATATTTAAAAACAGTATGTTTATATCAATCAGAACAACAAATCCACGAAGAAAAATATTCAAATTGATAAAAAAAATAGTGGGTAAAATCGGGACTGCTGGCGGTCATAATATGATAGGTGGCGGAAAAATATTGCTTGAAGACTCACCTTATAATAACATTATTGACCTGGAATACTACATTAATAGAAGACTTTTAAAATATCTGGATATAAAAGGAAAAATCAACTGGAACCCCCTGATACCTGTTAAATAAAAAAATCCCACTCCCTCTAAACTTTATTACACCCGAATAAAAACCTTTTAAAATGGGAGTGGGAAACTTAACCTTTTAACATAAAATTTCAAAATCTATCTATAAAGTCCTCACTCATTTTTATATTACAAATATTATGCCAGAAAATGTTTAATATTTTTAGCTTTAAAA
>QNDJ01000156.1 GCA_003644825.1 Candidatus Zhuqueibacterota bacterium
ATAATTAACAATAAACCCAGAATAAAAATACCATCTGACTATCCATTTACAAAAAGAGGTAATAACTACTATTTCAGACAATATCCAATTTCAAAAGAGGACTATGAAACAGGTATTAAGGAAATAAAAGAAAAATTAAGTAAAGATAAAGAGTTTGTTCAAGCATTGAACAATTTCAATAAGAAAAAATCTTTAGCTAAAACTATTTTTGCAGGAATTTATACAGCAAATCTATTTGATTCCTTCATTCTGCCAATGTTCAAAGTTAAATACAAGGACACACCAGAAATAAATAAAAAAGAATTCTTGAATGCAAGATACTTCTACAACAGGCAAAAATTCAATAAAGCAGAAAAAATATTGAAAAAATTTATTCAGAAAAGGGCTGTTAGCGATAAAGATAGAGAAGATGCATATATATATCTCACATCCATATACTACAACACAGGCAGAAAAGTTCTTGCAGAAAAATTAATTGAAAAACTATTCGAACTGAATCATAATTTTTTAACAAACAAACTGCTTACAAATTCAGAGTTGATTAAACTATCCTCTGAAATAAGGGAAAAAAGATTTGCATCAGTAATTATTTCTAATGTTCCGGATGGAACAGAAGTTTATCTGGATGGAAAACTTAAATGCAAAACTCCATCAAGATTTCTGGTAAAAACCGGTAAAACTTACAATTTTGGATTCTTGAAGGAAGGCTACAACCTCGTTGAAAAAAAAATAAAGGTGAATTCAAATCAGATTTTTAAAATAAAAGTAAACCTTGAAAAAAATCTTGAGACAGGTTCAATTATTATAAATTCCGAGCCTCAGGGTGCAGAAGTTTTTATAAATGATGACCTGAAAGGAACTACACCCATATTCATTGATAATCTAAAACCCGGTTATTACAAAGTTAGAATCTCAAGAGAAAACCTGCAGGATTTAGAAAAAATATATTCAATCATCGGGGGAGAGTCAACCATCATTAATGTCAAAATGAAAAAATTTGATGATTATCTTCTTTATTCTGAACTTCTACCCGGGTTCGGTCAAATTAAAAGCGGCCATATAGGTCATGGATTATTCTTTATCGGAGCAACCATAGGATTTTTATCTTATTACTTAAATGCTACAAAAGATAAACCTGAAGTTTTCTACTACTCAAATGACCTTTTAAGAACAGAAAACGGAAAATATTACATTGGAGATAAAGAAATATCCAGAGACGAATACAACCTTGAAGTCGAAAGAATAAATCTCTCAACTGAATCAAGAGAAAAAAGAGAAAAATACGAAAACAAAAAAAGTAAAATTCAAACCATCGGTGTCTTGATTTATCTGGCTAATCTGATTGATACATACTTCATTGTTCAAAAGGATAAAAAAGAAAATACCGCTGTGTATGGTAATAAAATTTCATACCACATTTATGCAGATTATAATTCAATCCGATGGTGTATATCCTATAAATTTTAGATATAATTTTTCATTCTTATTTTTCGGTCTTTTTTTCTTTTCTTTCCCACTTCCATTCTTTTCCAAGAATATATTTCTGCAACCAGGCAATTTCCTCAACATAAAGAATTCTTTGATGATGGGGTTCCCTTATACCGTGAGGTTCTCTTGGAAATCTAAGAAACCTGACAGTTTTACCTTCTTCCTTTAAAGCTGTAAAATAATTCATACTCTGCTGAATGGTGCAGGTATTATCCCTTTCTCCGTGAAACAATATAGTTGGTGTATTAACATTCTGTATATATGTTATCGATGAATGTTTTTTATATCCTTCAGGGTTAGTCCAGGGTTTTCCGCCGATATACCATAGTTTAACATCGTAATTAAAACCCTGACCATATTCAGATGACCAGTCAGATACCATTGCACCCAGTGAAGCCGCTTTGAATCTATTGGTCTGAGTTATGGTAAAACCTCCAAGTATTCCCCCATAACTCCATCCTCTTATTCCCAATTTTTCCGGGTCAACAATACCCTGCTCAATAAGGTAATCAACACCACTCATTAAATCATAATAATCTCCAAAACCAATATCACTCATATTACCCCTTAAAAATTCATCTGAATATGAACTGCTTCCTCTCACATTCGGGCTTAAACAGGCATATCCAAGACCTGTAAAAATATGATACCTTCCGTTGAACCTGTTTGTGAATGCTCCTGCAGGTCCTCCGTGAACATTTAAAATAAGAGGGAGTTTCTCTCCTGGCTGATAATTAGCAGGCAAATGAAGTAAACCTTCTATTGTAAGCCCATCTTTGCTTTTCCAGGAAACAATCCTTAATCTTGAGAGAGAAAAATTTTTTACCTGAGGATTGGCTTCCGTTAGTCTGACAGGATTGAACTCTGGAATCGTAGAAATCCAGATATCAGTAGGTGTATCATTATCTGAAAAAGTATAAACCACCTTATTTCTTTTTCTGGAAAAAGAGTTCGCACTCAGAACTCCAATTTCATTGGTGAGTTGTTTAATTTTCAGGGTCGCTATATCCACCTCATAGAGGTTTCTGTTAGTTCTTACACCCCCATTAAAAATTATCTTTCTGCTATCAGGGGTCCATACATAAAAACCAACAGAGCCAACAAACTCTCCAGAAATCATTTTATAATGTTTGGTCGCCATATCCATAATCCACAACTTACTATTTGCGAGCTTCCAGGTTTTATCATCCGGCGCAAGATAGGCAATTTGAAGCCCATCAGGAGCCCATCTAACCGAGCTCTCTGGAGCCCTGTTATCAGTAATTTGTGTTATTTTTCCGGATTCAACATCAACCATTTTTATTTCCGCCAGGTTTCCTGTATTTCTTCCATTATCGGGTCTCGAAACAAAAAGGATTCTTGAGTCATCAGGAGAAATAGAAATACTACCCCTTACCACCATTTTTTCTTTAGTTATCTGTTTTTCCTTTCTGGTTTCCAGATCAAATACCCATATATTAGACCAGTTTCCTCTGGTCTGTCCATTTGGTCCTTCACTAACATAAATTACATCATCACCGCTTTTTTCCTTTTTTTCCTGTTCTTTTGACTTTATATCTGAAGCAACAAAAAATATCCTTTTACCATCGTGTGACCAGGCAAAACTTGATATACTGCTTTTATGGTTTGTAAGCTTAACAGCCTCACCCCCGAAAGCTCTTATTATCCATATCTGTCTTTTTTTGTCAGCGGTTCTTAAAAATGCAATTTTTCTTCCATCTGGAGACCATTCAGGAGAACTATCACCTGCTTTATTCGTAAATTGAAATTTTTCTTTACCATCAGTAGAAACCATCCATAAATGTGAAATTCTTTTATTTTTATCCCAGTCAATTGTAGTTCTCGAATACACTATCCATTTACCATCTGGAGAAATTTTAGCATTAGAAACACTAACCATCTCCAGAAGATCATCAACAGTCATCGGTCTTTTATTGTATCCTTGAGAATAAATCTGCCCTGTTAAAAATAACAATAAACAGAATGTTATTGTTAATTTCTTCATTTTACCCTCTACTTTGATTTGCTACAAATTTTTATTTTATTTCTTTTTATCGGGGCCATAAATAATTTTTCCTGGTAATTTTCCTGTTATTTTTCCCTTTTCAACTACAACAGTTCCATTAACAATTACATAATATATCCCTTCAGGATATTGGTGTGGGTCATCAAAGGTTGCTTTATCCTTGATTTTATCAGGGTCAAAAATCACAATATCTGCCCATAATCCCTCTTTTATTACTCCTCTATTATGTGCCCCTATCATAGAGGCCGGTAAAGATGTCATTTTTCTTATAGCTTCTTTGAGTTTTATAATATGTTTTTCTCTAACATATTTTGAAAGAACCCTGGGAAACGTACCGTAATTTCGCGGATGAGGAACACCCTTACCAAATGTAATAACTGCTCCATCACTGGCATGCATAACCGCTGGATGTTTCATAATTCTTTCTATATCTTTATCTGAGAGACAACGATATATAGCAGATACACCTCCTTTTTCTATGCTCATATCCATAATCAATTCTGCACCATTATCAAGATTAACTTTTTTTTCTTTTTTTATCAATATATCTTTTACAGATAAACCCTCCAGAGTGGAATCTGCAGGAAAAGATGCAACTCTTATATTAGAAAGGTCTGCACCACCTCTATCGTGCATAATATTGTACTTTATAGCTTCTTTAATTTTTTTTCTTTCCTGGGGTGAATTTAATCGTTCAATAAGTTTTTGAGTTCCACCTTCCAGTGCCCAGGGTGGAAAAAGAACTGTAAAACCAGTGCTCGTTGCTGGATAGGGATACTGGTCAGCTTTTACATCAATCCCTTTTGACCTTGCTTCATCAATAAGTTTAAGTGTAATTTTACTATCTCCCCATCTATCTACACTGACAACTTTATGATGAGAAATTTCTACAGGCACACCTGCTTTTTCTCCAATTTCAATAGCTTCTTTAACTGCATCAATCAGTCCGAGTCCTTCTTCTCTCAGATGAGATGCATAAAATCCACCATATTTTGCCACTACTTTAGCCAGTTCAATTACTTCCTCAGTTTTTGAGTAAGCACCCGGAATATATTTAAGACCAGTTGATAATCCTAATGCTCCTGCCTTCATCCCATCTTCTATAAGTTTTTTCATTTCCTCGAGTTCTTGCTGTGTTGGCTCTCTATTTTCATTATCCATTACTTTTTTACGAACAGTGTTGTGTCCTATTAAAATACCAAAATTTAAAGCTATTCCTTTTCGATGAACTTTCCTCAAAAAATCACCAATATCCAGTGGAGAACCGCCACAATTCCCACCAACAACGGTTGTAACACCCTGGGTAATATAATTTTGCACTGTTGGGTCTTTCAGAATACCTCTGTCTACATGGGTATGAATATCTACAAAACCCGGTGCAACAACAAGGTTTTTCGCTTCAACAATGAGTTTAGCTTTCTTATCTGAAATCTTACCTATTTTATATATTTTACCTTCTTTTATACCTATATCTGATATATAGTAAGGATTCCCTGTTCCGTCAATAATTTTTCCATTTTTTACTAATATATCAAATTCTGTTTTAAAAAACTGGGAACAAAATAAAGATAAAAAAAGGATAAAAATTATTATTATTTTTATTCCCTTCATAACAATTCTCCAGTAACTGTTAACTTCACATACTGAAATAAATCAATTTTAATATTACATTGTATTTTAAATAACCTGAACAGTCGTCCTCAGCAACTGTTATCTAACTACAGATAGCTCTTTTAATTATACATTTAGCAG
>QNDJ01000157.1 GCA_003644825.1 Candidatus Zhuqueibacterota bacterium
ACGTTTCAGCAATGTCGAAACTATAGATTCTATCCAGCAGGCTGCTTACTCATATCTATCCCAGATAATACTGCAGGGAGACCTCGATAAAACTGATAGAGTCATCCAGTCCTATGGGCTTCCCTCAGATGAAGTTAAAGAAGTAGCAAAAGAAGTTATAACAAACCTCTTAAGGCAGGAAAGGTTCAAACTTGTTTATGAAGTTATGATGAAATTTAAAATCAGCCCAGATGACCCTGATCTCAAAGACTCGGCTGAAAGAGCTATAGAAAAATGCATGCAAAGCGGATACTATGAAACAGCTGCAGACCTCGGGTTTATCTTTGAAATAAAAAATCAAAAAGTCAAATCAGCCGCTAAAATAGTATGGCAGGAATGCATGAAAAAAGAAGAGTTCAAAAAAGCAAAAATCATTAAGAAAAAACACCGATTAACAAAAAAAGATACAAAAAAAACTGCCGAAGAAGTCTATAAAACCTGCCTCGATAGAAACAAACTTGAAATAGCAAAAAATATAAGAAAAGAATATAATCTTAAACTCGATTTTTTCACCTGGCTCCTTGAACTGATAAAAAAAATACTTCTCTGGCTCGGTGGTGGAAAAGAATCCACCCAAGAAGAATAAAATAAACATATAATCCAGGAGAAATAAAAAATGAGAAAATCTTTCCTTATCTACATTATACTGGTTCTTTTTTTAAGTTGTAGCAGAACCAAAACCATAAAAATCTCAGAAAAGGACTGGCTGGAAACCCAGCTTAACATAGAGGCTCTTTACTTCAATTCTTTATCCTTTCCTTATAGTGTACGGATAAATAGTGTATTTATAAATGATTATAATAAGGTTGAATATGAACTGATGTATTCTGACAGGGATTTTAATTTAATTAAAAAAGAAAATCCAGAAGGAACAATCACAAGGGACATCGAAATCTTTAATAAATTTATTAATACTACTATCCAGAAATACGAAATATCATTTAAGGAAACTTTTGATTACAGGAAAGATATAGTATGCAGGGTTCAGGTATGGGATAATATTAAGAAAACTCACAAAGATGTTGCTCTGCTTGAAAACGGAATATTCAAAATGTTGGACAAATAGAAGAATATTTCACCAGGTTTAAGATATTTTTCCTCAAGATATTCTAACTAAATACAACTGCATAGTTCTTTCAGTAACGACTTCAAATTATTGAATTTTTCGTATCCTTTCTTAAATACAATACATGTTCTGCATTCTTCAGTACAAATATCACTATTATTATTTTTAATTTTCCAGCACGGTTCATTACTACTGAAAAAAGCCGAGCATTTTTCTCTTACATCAACCGGGCAGGCTTTCAGTCTCCAGCAGGGTATCAAAGAGAGAATCCTGCGAATCCCTTCAAAGTTCAAACCCTCGTTTTGAATCATCTTCCTTATAATACCAATTCGTTCTATATCTTTATGAGAATATATTCTTCTTCCTGTCTCAGTTCTATGCGGAATTAGTAATCCCTCTCTTTCATAAACTCTAAGAGCAGGGACTGATATTTTCAGTTTTTTAGCAGCAATTCCAATAGAATATATTGGCTCATTTACATCAAAATTGACCATTTATTTTCACCTTTTTTCTGTAACTTTTTTTTATGAAAATGGCTTAAACATCGAGATTTTTCACATATTTTGCGTATTTTTCTATAAATTTTCTTCTTGGTTCAACACTGTCACCCATAAGCGTGCTGAAAGTTCTATCAGCCTCGGCGGCGTCATCCATAGTAACCTGAAGGATTGTTCTTTTTTCCGGGTCCATTGTTGTTGCCCACAACTGTTCCGGGTTCATTTCACCCAATCCCTTATATCGTTGTATTACTACCCCATTACCACCCATCTTTTTAAGAATAACATCTCGTTCCTCATCGCTGTATGCATAATTTTCATCTTTCCCTTTTCTAAGTCTGTACAGTGGCGGTTGTGCTATGTATATCTTTCCGAACTCAATAAGTTCCTTCATATAGCGGAAAAAGAAAGTAAGAAGCAGGGTCCTGATATGAGCACCGTCTACATCGGCATCAGTCATTATTATAATTTTATTATATCTCAGCCTGGATATATCAAATTCATCACTTCCGATTCCCGTTCCAAGGGCTGTTACTATTGTTCTAATTTCATCATTTGACAGGATTTTATCGATTCTTGCCTTCTCTACATTAAGAATTTTTCCTTTAAGGGGCAATATCGCCTGAAATCTTCTATCTCTACCCTGTTTAGCAGAACCACCAGCAGAATCCCCCTCAACCAGATATATTTCGCAGTGTTCTGGGTCATTTATCGAGCAGTCAGCCAATTTCCCTGGTAGCCCTCCACCTTCAAGGGCACTTTTTCTTCTTGTAAGTTCTCTTGCTCTTCTTGCTGCTTCTCTTGCTCTTGCAGAAGAGTTACACTTCTCGACGATTATCTTCGCAATTGAAGGATTTTCTTCGAGGAATTCACCAAACTTTTCTCCTACCACTGACTCAACGATTCCCTTGACATCGCTGTTTCCTAATTTTGTCTTTGTTTGTCCTTCAAACTGGGGGTCCGGAACTTTCACACTTATTACAGCCGTTAGTCCTTCCCTTACATCTTCCCCCTGAAAGGAAATTTTATCATTTTTTGAATGATTATTCTTGAACTTGTAATTGTTAAGGGTTCTTGTAAGTGCTGTCTTGAATCCTGAGAGGTGGGTACCGCCCTCAATCGTGTGTATGTTATTTGCATACGTAAATATATTTTCCGTATAAGAGTCATTATATTCCATTGCAATTTCTATGAAGATTCCATCTTTTTCTTTTTCTATGCAGATAGGTTTTTTATGAAGAGCAGTTCTGTTCTGGTCAATATACTTTACGAATTCGACCAGTCCACCTTTCGACCTGTATATGTTCCTGTTTCCTGTTCTCTCATCCAGAATATCTATCTCCAGTCCTTTATTTAAAAAGGCAAGTTCCATCATCCTGTTCGATATTGTGTCATAGTCAAAATCCCTTTTTTTAAATATCTTGGGGTCTGGTTTAAATCTTGTATAATTTCCGCTTTTTCTTTTTTTGCCTATTATTTTCAGCTTTTCCAGAGGGACACCTCTCTCGTATCTCTGGTAGTAGACTTTTCCTCCTCTTGAAACCTTGACCTCACACCACTCAGAAAGTGCATTAACGACTGAGACTCCCACACCATGTAGCCCACCCGAAACTTTATACGCTCTCTTATCAAACTTACCGCCTGCATGAAGCATTGTCATAACTACCTCCAGTGCCGGCTTTTTCTGTGTTGGGTGGATATCAACCGGTATGCCCCTTCCATTATCTTCTACAGACACACTTCCATCTGAATGTATTATTATGGAAATTTTATCGCAGAATCCAGCCATTGCCTCGTCTATGCTGTTATCCACTACCTCGTATACAAGGTGATGTAACCCTCTTGATGAAACATCTCCTATATACATAGCCGGCCTTCTTCTTACCGCATCAAGCCCCTTCAGCACCTGGATTTTAGTTGCATCGTATTTGCTGGATTCACTCAATTTATAGATCTCCTTTTTTACCTTATAGTTATTTTATTAACTACATTAGAACCAATTTCTTTATTGATTTTTTTTATTATTTCCCTCTTATAAAAGCTAAGATTGTATCTCCAGCTATCGTTCTTCACTTTAACAAATAGGTTTCCTCTCTCTATTTTCAGTGGTTCGGTATTTTCAGAAATCTTTTTACCAACTACTCTATCCCATATAAATAAGACCCTTCTCTGATCTACACCCTTTTCAAGGCCCGTTTCTCGAAGGAATCCCCTTACGGCATCCCCAATGGATACAGCTCTTTTATAAAACGGGCTCATTATAATCACGAAGATTTAGTACTTACAGTTAATCCTTTAGTTTTATAGGCATAACAAGCATAAAATGTTCTTCTCCCTCCTTTTGCATCCTGGGAAGGATTATACATCCACTATCAGGTTCCTTAAGTTCAAGTAAGACATCTTCGGTTTCTATGCATTTTAGAGAGTCAAGCAGATATCCCGCATTGAATCCTATTGTCATACTTTCATCATCATAATCTACTGGAACTTTTTCTCTTCCTTCACCTCTGTCAACATCTTCGGAGACTATTTCCATTTCTCCTTTAGAGATATTCATTTTCACCTGGAGGGTCATTCTATTAGCAAAAACCTGAACAATCCTCAATGATTGTATAAATTTCTCTCTATCTACAATCAGTTTTTTCTCGTTTTCGAGCGGGATAACACTTTCATAGTCTGGGAATTCACCCTGTAACAGGCTTGAATAAATACATTTATTGCCCAGATCAAAGACTACAAAACTTTCACCGACTGTAAACGTAATCTTCTCGGAATCAACATTTCTCATAAAAAGGTTCAATGCCTTCGGTGGAATTATAATATCCTTTGTAATCTCATCGCTCCTGAAAGTTTTATCAACGACCTTTGATAACCTATGACCATCTGTTGCAACGAGTCTTAATTCTTCTTTCTTAACTTGAAATAGTACACCCGTCAGAACGCCTTTTAATTCATCTCTCGATACAGCAAAAATTACCTTTTCAATCATTCTTTTTATTTTTGAGCTATCGAGATTAAAAACCACTTTCTTTTTAATTTTTGGCACCTGAGGATATTCCTTATAATCCGCACCGAAAATTTTAAATTCACCTGAACTCGTTTTCAACTTCACCCTGAATTCCTCATCAGAAGAAATTTCAACGGGATAATCAGGTAGCTCTCTCATAGTTTCGATAAGTATTTTTCCAGGAACTGCTACTGCTCCTTCCTCCTCAATCTCACATTCAATTGAAGATTGTAAACTAACCTCAAGATCTGTAGCTGTCAGGAATAACTTTCCACCTTTCGCCTCAAATAATATACAACCAAGTATAGGATGAGTGGTTTTTGCTACAAGAACTCCTGATAAAATCAGCAACTCGTTCCTCAATTCTGAACAGGAAATTTTAAACTTCATAAAACCTCCAGAACAAAAATTTCTCCTTTTTATTATATTTAAGATAATAAAAATTTTACATTTTTACAAGTAAAAAATTTATTATTTCTAAATTAATTAGTATAGATTACTTAAAGTAAAATATTAAGTGTTTCGTATTTACATTTACTGATAATATAATTTTAAAAATTGTTACCAATCTCCTTCTATTTTAACTTTTATATAAGAATTTATAC
>QNDJ01000158.1 GCA_003644825.1 Candidatus Zhuqueibacterota bacterium
CTTTTTTGTAATACCTTTTTTCTTTATTTTTTCAATTTCATTATATATAATTTCCTCTCCCTTTTCAGCTTTAATACCGGGTTTCATACGAACATAAAAAACAAATAAAGATGGGTCTATTCTCCAGGCAAACTCCGAAAAAATACTGGTAGCCACCCGCTTTTTTAGAACAAGATTTCTATATAGCCTTGAACTTCCTCCGTAAGTTAAAATAATCTGAAGTAAATCAAGAGGAAAAACATCCTCATCAAACACAGATACTGTATGATATCCGATACAAAAACTTATAGAATTTGCTTCTTTGAAATATTTTATTCTTCTTTCTCCTTTTTGTTCTGGTTCTTCAGTAACAACAGAGTTATCAATTTTTCCCGGTGGTATATTTCCATAGAAATCTTTAATAACCTCAAAAGAACTCAATGGATTTACATCACCAATAATTACCAGAACAGCATTATCCGGTGAATAATACTTTCTATAGTAATCCTGACAATCCTTCAGGGTTATATTATCCAGGTCAGACATCCACCCGATGACAGGCCATCTATAAGGATGAGCATAAAAACTTGCAGCGTAAAGCTGTTCTTCCATAATCCCCATAATTGAATTATCAGTTCTCAAACGCCTTTCCTCTTTAACTACTTCCCTTTCAAAAGAGAGGTTTGTCTCGTTTAAAGCGAGATTTTCCATTCTATCAGCCTCCATCTCCACAACTTTCCTGAAAGCAGAAGGAGAAAAATTCTCATAATATACTGTTATATCCCTGGTAGTGTACGCATTTGAAAAACCACCATTTGATTCCAGAATCCTGTCAAATTCTTTAGGTCCAAACTTTTTTGAACCATTAAACATCATATGCTCAAATAAATGAGAAATACCAGTAATTCCTGGCCTTTCATTCCTTGAACCAACTTTGAAAAAAGTATAATACCCCACAAGAGGCAGTGAATGGTCCTCATTGATGAGAATTTTAAGCCCATTATCGAGTCTATATTTATTAACTTTTAATTTCATTTAATAAACACCATCTTTTTAGTATCAATAAAATTCGGTGTTTTAATTGTAATGAAATATATTCCTGACGCTACATCTTCATCGTAATCATTCTTTCCGTTCCATTTTACTGTATAATAACCTGGAAAAATATCACTATCTATAAGCGTTTTAACTACCTGACCCAGAAGATTATAAATTTTTACTGACACCCTTGTTATTTCAGGAATACAAAAGCTAATTGTTGTTTCAGAATTAAATGGATTTGGGTAATTCTGATTTAAATAATACCTGTCCGGAATCCCGGCTATATTGTTTTCTATAGAAATTATCTTCCCATTTATAGTACATTTTTTTATACTAACTTCAGGAAGCTGATTATTTCTGAAAATTAAATCAAATAAGTGAATCTTTCCTTTAATATAATTTTTTCCTGCTGAACCAAGATAAATTCCATTTTCCTTTATATTATACTCAAACAAAAAGCCAGCCCTTATTATATCTGAAGACGTTAAGACTTTTTCCACCTTTTCTTTTACCTTAAGATAAATTCCAAAAGAATAAACTCTATCTTCCGTATCAAGTATAAATGGTATAACTATCCTGTTATTTATTCTTTTTATTTTACCTGCAAAAATAGAAGATCTTTTTTCACCTTTCAATAAACCCTGTTTTTGAGCCCAGTTTCCATCAACATCTCCAACAACTATTCCTTTAAAATTAAGGTCTGATATATCAGAGTTTAAATAACCGCAGTTGATAGTATCTGGATAATGATGGAAATTATCCCTCGAGATGTCAAAAGTATCAGGAATAAATATCCAGTATTTTCCCCCGGGAAATTCATCTATTAAAAGGACAGACCTTTTTAAAATTAAAGACGCATCATAAGGGTCAAGTTTAAATTCACCTGGAACAGAACCATCAACATTACCAGCTAAAAGTTGATATGGGGTCAGAGTATCAAGCAAAATACTTTCCCTCAAAACAAGAGAAGCATCATAAGGTGTTATAACCCCTAATTCAGGTATATCTCCTGATTTAAATGGATAAACCTGTAAATTTCCACCTGAAATACCCGAGAATGTATAATTTCCACCACCCGCAGAAATAGTGGAGTCCATATTACCGTTCATTGCAAAAATAGTAACATTATCAATTCCAGTTGTTGTATCCGAATAGTAAACTATCCTGCCACCAAGATTATAATATCCTGGATTCAGTATAATTTTTCCACCCGAAACAATCCTGGAAGTATAATCCTGTACATTAAATTCAAGATTAAAAAAGTGAATATATGTTGTATCAACCTGCGATATATCGTCTTTAACCACAAAATTTAATACCAATAATCTACCACTGGATGGAAAAGCAGTTGAACTGCTGATTGAGATAAGCACTCTATCATTAATAATGTTGCTATTCTCATAATATGAAATTGAATTCAAAATTGAATTTTCATAACTTATACTCTTTAATTTTATAAGTGTTGTATCCCAGGAAATCCCTGCCTGGAACGAAGTTACATTTAAAGAAGATAAATCAGTTATAATATCAACAAAAATCGGTATTGAATCTCCACTACTGGCGGTAGTATCTGTAAGAGAAATATCTATAGTATTATTATAAGCTGTTGAATCAAACCTGAAAACAGTTGCATAATTTCCACAGAGCCATAGGCTTGATGTTCCATAATTATTTATCGAAAGAAACTCTATATCCTCTGCAAGGCTATCTATCTGCCAGCTGTTACCACCATCCGTGGTGATAACAATCCTGCCGGAATCACCTGCAATAATACCTCTTAAATCGTCCAGGAAAATAATGTCATTTAAATTTTCATTTCCTGAATAATCTACTCTTACCCAGCTACCATTTGACCACTTGAGAATGGTGCCATTATTACCTGCAGCAAAAATACAATTATCATTTAAAATAAAAATGCTATTTAATCTATCGAATACATTGGAATATTGTACAAGCCAGTTATCACCTTTATCAGAAGTATAAATTATTGACCCTTCATCTCCAGCAGCCCACCCGGTAGATGAGTTGTAGAAATCAATACTATACAAAGTATTGTTAATTCCGGTTAAAATTTGAGTCCAGGTTTCACCTCCATCATAAGTTCTCAATACAATACCGGTGCTGCCACATATCCAGCCCGTATCAGAAGAAATAAATTTTATATCATAAAGGTTACTATTAGCTATCTTTGAATAATCCCAGCTTTTTCCACCATCAGTAGTCTTTAGCAAAGTTCCAGAATTCCCGATAATATATCCCCTGTATTCATCTAAAAAATAAACAGAATTTAAATTTTCTTCAATCCCTGAATCCTGTTCCTCCCAGGTCAATCCTTTATCTCCAGTATAAAATACTTTACCATAATCAGAAACAATCCAGCCTTTTGAACCATCTACAAAGAAAATATCATTAAATTTATAAGCTCTAAGGTTGAATTGAGAAAACCAGGAATTCCCTATATCATTTGTTGAAATAATCAATCCCTTTTCTCCAGCTATCCATCCCTGAAGATTATCATTAAATTTTATTGAAAATAACTTACCTTTACTATCAAGTTGAAATTCATACCAGTTATCTCCACCATCGGTCGTTTTAAGTAAAGCATTACTTTCAGAACAAACAAATCCTGTTAATCTATCAATAAAATAGACACAATTAAAATCAAGATTACTGTTGGTATTTAACTGACTCCAGGATTCACCACCATCTGTAGTTTTAATTATCATTCCATTTGTTCCGGCAATCCATCCAAAACTGCTGTCAATAAAACAAATCGATAGTAAATCATCACTGACTTGAACATATTTTCGAACCCAGGAATTTCCTCCATCAGTAGTTTTATATACACGACCATTCTCTCCACAAATCCATCCAGTTAAACTGTCCTGAAAAAAAACTTCATATAATAAGCTGAGAGTCCCAAGATTAACACTAAACCAGCTATTTCCACCATCAGTTGTATTATATACCTTACCTCCTTCACCAACAACCCAGCAATTTAAGCTGTCTATTCCATAAACAGATTTAAAGATTGCAGAACTGCTGGAAAATTGTAAAGTCCAGGTTTCTCCTGAATCAACCGACTTTAATATGACTCCTCCTTCGCCAGCAATCCATCCTGTATTCTCATCAATAAAAGATATATCATTTAAATTATTTCCATAACCTGTCTCAACAATATACCAGTTTATCCCTTTATCAGATGTTTTAATTATTTTTCCATTATCACAAACTCCAATACAAGTAGAGTTATCAATAAATTCAATTTCATTAATATCTACAGGGTAATCAGCCTGCAATATTTTAACCCAGTTTCCCTTTTTTGTTACCATTATATTAATATTTTTTTCCACTTCATTACCAGCATTATCATATGCAGTTACCTGTATATTATAAATTCCACTATCATTTTCACCTGGTGTCCATAAGAATTCATCTGTGTATTGATTAAAACCACCGTTTATTTTTTTTAAATCCACATTAAAATTTACTTGTTCACCCTCAGGGTCATTGCCTGAAAGAGTAAACAAAAGTTTTTCTCCGCTGAATAGACCATAATTCAGTTGAGGGTAAAAAATCGGGGGATAATCCTTTATAACTCCATTACCATATAAAACAATGTATTTTGAATTCCCTTCATAAAAAAAATAGAGAGTATCTTTCCAGTTAAACTCAATATTCGGTTCAAATCGTATTTTTAATTCAATAGCTGAATAAGGTGATATTTCACAGGGAAATTGTGGTGCCAAAATTTCAAAAACCTCAGATTCAAGTTTTACCGAATCAACTTTTAATTCTGGGTATCCAATATTTTCCAGAATGATGGACGTTCCAATAGTTTTCCCAATTTCAATAGTTCCAAAATCATATTCAAGGTTATGTATTAATAACTCTTTTGTTCTGTGATACTTACATTTAAGAATTGTCCCATTCTGACCCGAAATCCATCCTGTTGTATCATCAGAAAAAATTATACTTTCAAGATTGTTAGTTGTTTGAGAATTTTGCAAATACCAGTTTCTTCCTCCATCCTCTGTAAGTAAAATAATACCATTATTGCCACAAACAAAACCAACACTCTCGTTTAAAAAATATATATTATTTAAATCTTCACCTGTACCAGCATTTAAAACATTCCAGTTAACACCCCCATCAGTTGTTTTTAAAATAACGCCATTTTGACCTGC
>QNDJ01000159.1 GCA_003644825.1 Candidatus Zhuqueibacterota bacterium
GGATGAAATTTAATGATTACTCCGGATGAAATTATTGGTGATTTTATAGTCATACCTCTGGAAAGCCTCCGATTAGAAAGCATTCTTGATTTTAGCCTTTATGTAAAATATAAAGGAAAGATAGTTTTATATCGTTCAGGTCATCTTCCTTTTACTGCAAAAGAAAAAGAAAGATTACTTGAAAACAAAGTTGATAAAATATATATTAATTCTCTGGACCAGAATAAATATTTTTTATATTTAGAGAAAAATTTGAGCGAAATAGTCAAAGACCAGAACATACCTACTGAGAAAAAGGCTGAGGTTGTTTATAACACTTCAAAAAAACTTATGATTGATGTTTTAGAAGACCCCCGTTCTGGCAAGAATATCGAGAGGTCTAAAGATTTGATAAATAATACACTGGAGTTTATTTTAACTGATAAAACATCTTTTAAGCATATTCTTGAGATTACATCTTTTGACTATTACACTTATACACACTCTGTGAATGTAAGTATGTTCGCTATTGCTCTTGGAGAAAGAATTGGAAAATATGATAGGAAAACATTATATGAGCTTGGATTAGGTGCTCTTTTACACGATGTTGGTAAAAGTAAAATAGACGATGCAATTATTAATAAAAAAGGGCCTTTAACCTCTGAAGAATTTAATGAAATAAAGAAACACCCTATATATGGTGAAGAAATTTTAAAAGAGACCGATTTAATACCCCGGAGGTCTTATCTTGCTGTAAGGCAACACCACGAGAAAATTAATGGAACAGGATACCCTGATGGACTAAAAAACGGTGAAATAGATGAATTTGGAAGAATTACCTGTATAGCGGATGTATTTGACGCTTTAACAACAAAAAGGTCATATAAAGATGCTTTACCTTCATTTCCAGCCTTAAAAATAATGAAAGAAATGGATAATGCATTTGATGAGTATCTATTTAATGAATTCGTTTTGCTTTTAGGAGAAAAAGAATGATGTCTGAAAAAGAAAGAGTAAAACCAATATTCTCAAAAAGAGAATTGAATTCTTACTTAAGAGAAGAAAAATATCTGGAGTTAGTTGGTGCATACATTCAAAGCGCAATAATTACTGGTGACTGGCATACCGGATTTTATTTAATGCCAAAAATGGTTCAGAAATGGTTAAAACAAACTGAAATTGATCCTTTTTCTCTTAATTATAAAAACCTTTCATTTTCTTATCAAATAAAAGTAA
This sequence comes from Candidatus Zhuqueibacterota bacterium, assembly GCA_003644825.1. Classification (GTDB taxonomy): domain Bacteria; phylum SM23-31; class SM23-31; order B21-G16; family B21-G16; genus B21-G16. The sequence continues at coordinate 1,216 of QNDJ01000159.1, forward strand.
AATGGGAAACACCAACCGCTCAAAAAATAGCTTCATTAATACCCTATGCTGAAGACTGGCAGGACCAGATAAATGAGATTGCATTAAAACTTGAAAAGTGTCTTCAATAGAAAGTTTTGTTCCTATTTCACTTGACTTTTATAATTAAATATTATAATTTATTAATCTTAAATAGATTATAATTAATGAGATATTTCATAAAAATTTCAATTGTTTTACTGTTTTTAAATTTTAGTTTAACTGGTGATATTTTTTCTCAGGAAGGATTCAATAAAATTCAATCTGACTACCAGGAAGGTAAAATAACACTCCATGAGAAAATAGTAAGAGAAGGATATCTTCTTTTTCAAGACAGAGGTAAGATAGAAGCAGAAGAAATAATAAAAAAGAAATTTCCAGTAAAATGTGGAACAGGTATTATTGTAGGTTTAAAAACTTACTGGAAACTCTTAACTGAAAAGGAAAAAAGGTATTTCAGCTATTTTTTTCAGCGTCCAGTTATGCAGAACCAGTATATAACACCCCAGGGACACTTTAAAATCCATTATGATACTTTTGGTAATAACGCAATACCTTTAATTGATGAAAATAATAATAAAATTTATGATTATATAGAAGTTGCAGCAGAAGCTTTTGAGAAGGCATTTTCTTTTTATACTGATACTCTCGGGTATAATCCTCCACCTTCAGATAACGGTATTGACGGTAATGAATACGATGTTTATATAGAGAACCTTGGATATGGCTGTTATGGTGAGACGTATCCAGAAGATGTTGTTCCCGGGACTTCTGAAAAATCGTATTATAGTTATATAAAAATACACAATAATTTTAATAGAGGTCATTATACAAAAGGTTATAATGGTTTGAGAGTAACAGCGGCTCATGAGCTTCATCACGCTATTCAACTTGGTTATGTTCAAAGATATCAGGACTGGTATTTTTATGAAATAACCTCTACCTGGTTTGAGGATGTTGTTTACGATGAAATAAATGATTATTATCAGTATTTGCCCTCTCTTTTTGATAATCTTGACAGACCTTTTAATACTTATAATGGAAAACACGAATATGGAATGTCTATATGGCTTCATTTTTTAGCAAAGAGATTTGATATAAATATAACAAGGGAAATATGGGAAAAAATGTCATCAGAAGAAAGCATAGAAGCTATGGATGATGCTTTAAATGATAGGGGAAGTTCCTTTTCGGAAGAGATTTCAAGATTTTCATTGTGGAATTATTATACTGGTTCCAGAGCTGATACTATTAATTTTTATGAAGAAGGAAAATTTTATCCTGAAGTCAAAATTAATGTTAACATCACAACTTTTTCTGATACTTCTTTTTCTTCATCTGTAAAATATCTTTCTTCAAATTACTGTTTAGCTGAGGTTCCGATGGTCTCGAAATTCAATATCAATGCAGAAGACCAGTATAAACAAACTGATGTCTGGAGAGTATGGCTGATACAGAACGATGGTGAAATTAATCTAACAAATTATAAATTTGACCTTAAGAATAAATCTTTCTCAGATTTATCATTTACAAGTTATAGTGAATTTACAAAGTTAATTTTTGTACCAACTGTAATTGAAAAGAACTCTAATTCGTTAAGTTCAGATGGCAAATATAGAATAAATTTTAAAATCCATCTTTCTGAACCCTCAAAAAGTAAGAAAAATATTTTGGCAGGTAATTTTCCAAATCCTTTCATTCCCGAGAATTATCCAAAAACAAATATACCTTTCATATTAAGAGAAAAAACAGACGTTGAAATCAGGATATTCAGTTCTTCGGGAAAACTGGTGAAAAATATGTCTTTCAAAAATATGAATACTGGTATGTATAGAAACCTGTGCCAGTGGGATGGAAAAGATAATAATGGAAAACCTGTTAGTACCGGTGTTTATGTGTGCCTTTTAAAAACAAATAGTAATACCGATAAATGTAAAATTGTATTAATCAGAAAATAATCATTCTATGATAACATTTGAAAAAATGAGGTAATAAAAATGATAAGTAGAGATAGAATGCTGGAAGAGTTTTTAAATTTGATAAAAATTGATAGCATTTCAAAAAAGGAAGGTAAAATAGGAAAATACCTTATAGATAAACTAAAAAAACTCGGATTAGCGGTAAAAACAGATGATGCTCATAAAAAAGTTGGTGGTGAAATTGGGAATATTATTGGATACCTGAAGGGGACAGACCCTGGTAAACCGACGATTATTTTTAATGCTCATATGGATACAGTAACTCCGGGTGAAGGAATAAAAGCTGTAGTTGAAGATGATATTGTAAGGAGTGTTAGTGATACAATTCTTGCCAGTGATGATAAATCAGGTATTACTGCAATCCTTGAAGTGTTAAGATGTTTGAAAGAAAATAATTTTAGTTACGGAAATATTGAAGTTGTATTTACTATTTGTGAGGAAATAGGATTAAAAGGGGCAAAGAGTTTTGATCCTGGTCTTGTAAAAGGAAAGTTTGGATTTTCTCTTGATTCTACAAACCCGGATAAAATTGTAGTAAAAGCTCCCGCAGCTAATACAATAACTTTTAAGGTTGAGGGTCGCTCAGCTCATGCTGGAATGGCTCCTGAGCAAGGAATTAATGCTATATATGTTGCATCAAAAGCAATTTCAAAGATGAGACTCGGGAGAATTGATGATGAAACTACTGCAAATCTTGGTATAATTAATGGTGGAATTGCAAGAAATATTGTTCCAAACTTTGTTGAAATAAAAGGTGAAGCGAGAAGCCACAATTTAGAAAAACTTGAAACTCAAACAAAACATATGGAAGAATGTTTTAAATCAACGATTGGAAATTTCAAAGTTAAAGTTGATAATAAAGAGTACAGAGCATCTTATAAGGTAGATGTGCAGAGGGAATACAACCCGATAAAGTTGTCGGATGATAGTTTACCAGTGAAACTTGCTATGGAATCTGGAAAGGCACTTGGAAGAAAAATGGAAACCATTGCTATAGGTGGTGGAAGTGATGCCAACATTTTTGGTGAAAAAGGAATTCAGATGGTAGTTCTTGGAACTGGAATGAATAAACCCCATACTAAAGAAGAATATCTTGTAATTTCAGATATGGTTAAAGCGGCTGAATTGTTACTTAAAATTGTTGAATTAAATAAATAAAACCGGGTGTTTTAAAATGATAGAAAAAGTTCTCGTTGCTAATAGAGGTGAAATAGCGGTTAGAATAATTAGAGCTTGCAAAGAAATGGATATAAAAACCGTGGCTATATATTCTGACGCAGACAGATTAGCTCTTCATGCAAGAATGGCTGACGAAGTCTATAGAATAGGTGAAGCTCCTTCAACAAGAAGTTATCTTCTTATAGATAAAATAATAGAAGTGACAAAAAAGTCAGGTGCAGATGCAATACATCCGGGTTATGGATTTTTAGCAGAGAATTCAGAATTTGCAGAAAGAGTTGAATCAGAAGAGATTATTTTTATTGGTTCAACCCCAGAGAGTATTTCTGCAATGGGAGATAAAGTTCATGCAAGGAAATTAATGGCTGGTTCTGGTGTTCCTGTTGTTCCCGGAACAGAAATGACTGTTGTTGACATCGATGAGGCAAAGGAAATTGCTAATAAATTGGGTTATCCGATTTTGATAAAAGCAAGGGCAGGAGGGGGCGGTAAAGGAATGAGGGTTGTCTATAGTGAAGAAGAACTTGAAGCATCTATAGAAAGGGCAAGGTCTGAATCTCTGTCTGCTTTTGGCATACCGGATGTTTATTTTGAAAAATACCTTGAGAATCCAAGGCATATTGAATTTCAAATTCTTGCTGATAACTTTGGTAATACAATACATTTATTTGAGAGAGAGTGTTCTATTCAAAGAAGACACCAGAAAGTTATTGAAGAATCGCCCAGTGTAATTTTAACGGATGAACTTAGAAAAAAAATGGGTGAAGATGCAGTTAAAGCTGCTAAAGCATGTGGTTATAGAAATGCCGGAAC
>QNDJ01000160.1 GCA_003644825.1 Candidatus Zhuqueibacterota bacterium
AAATTATCTCCAGCAATAATAAAATCATAGCCGGAGCAAGAAAATAAGAGAATAATTCAGAGTATCTTGTATATTCTTTGACTTTAATTTTTGTTTTCTCCATTTCCCCTATTTCTTTAAAAATACTTTCAAGTTTTTTCTCATCAGTTGCTCTGAAATACTTACCACCCGTTTCCTTTGCAATTTTTATCAGGACGTCCTCATCTATTTCAACAGGCATTCTTACATATCTTTTACCAAATATCGGGTCATTTACAGGATATAATGCTACCCCTTTTTTCCCTGCCCCTATGGTATATATTCTGACGTTCATTGCTTTAGCGATCTGTGCTGCTGTTAGAGGGTCAATTTCACCTCTGTTGTTTCTTCCATCGGTTAAAAGAATGACAACCTTACTTTTTGCTTTTGAATTTCTTAATCTATTCACACAATTTGCAATAGCCATTCCAATTGCTGTGCCATCTTCCACCATACCAATCTTGATTTCCTCAAGAAATTTGATTAATATACCATAATCAAGAGTAAGAGGACATTGAGTATAACTCCTTCCTGCGAAAACTACCATACCAATTCTATCATTTTTTCTACCTTTAATGAAATCTGCGGCAACAAGTTTTGCTGCTTCTAATCTGTTTCTGGGTTTGAAATCCTCGGCAAGCATACTGCTTGAAATATCAATACAAATTACTATATCTATACCCTCTGTAAGAAGCTCTTCCTGTTTGCTTCTTGATTGAGGTCTGGAAAGAGACAAAATAAGGAGTATTATAACACCTGTCCTGAATAAAAACGGAATGTGAAAAAAATGTCTGTATCGCGTAAACCCTACTTTTTTGATTCCATCTATACTAGGGAACTTAATTGTCCCACCCAATTTTGGTCTTTTTGAAAAATACCAGTAAACAACAACCGGAACAAGTAATAGAAAAAACAGAAACCACGGATCCGCAAACCTCATCTTAACTTTCCCTCCAGAGTGTATCAGTTCTAAAAGCATAATCTGTCATTTCTAATACGACCACATCGCCACACCTATCATTACGAGCGTAAAGCAAAACATCCTTTTAATGCTATTTAAATTGCTTCAGACGCTACTTATTATATCAAAACTCACTTTTTAAATAGCCGCCTGATTCCAATGTTTTACAATTTTATCGTACTTAAAAATAAGTATCAGGAAAAATTTAACTTATATTAATTTGTTCAGAGTTTTCAACTTTTTAAGTATTTTTTTCTTCCTCAGATTGTACCAGAACAATTTTTGTGCTTTCTATTATTTTTAATGCTCTTTTTGTAGTATTATCAATTTCTTCCTGAGAAGGAATATACTTTGCAAATTTAACGAAATCACATTCATTTAAAAACGCCCTCATTTCTATACTTACTCCATCTTCCACACCACTCTTTTCAAGGCTGTTTATTATTTCTGATGTTGTCATTTCCATAGCCGGTATAAAATACCTGCCATCTATATATGTTCTTATTATATCGGATAGTTCTGTATAATATTCTTTTACTTTTCCCTGTTCTAAAAGTTTCGATTTCTGGAGTCTATTTAAAGATTCAATAGCAATCTCATGAGCAGGTCTTGGTGGAGCTTTTTTTACAGGTATAATACTCTCTCCTTTTTTCTTCTTCTTAAAATAATAATATAAAAATGCAACTAACAGTAACAGTAATAATCCTGCTGATGAAAGGTAAATAATTCTTTTTAAATTTCTTTTAAGTTCAGCAGGGGGTTTTAATCCTTTAATATCCTTAGCTTCGCTCGGTTTCACGCTTCTAACATTTATAGTAATCTCCTGGGTTTTTAATTCTTTCCTGATTGAATCCACCCCAGTGTAATAAACGCTGATCGGTGGAATAACATACTTTCCCGTATCGTAGGTGGTTATTATATATTCAACCCTATCCTCAATTTTATCATTTATTTTAACAGGCTCGTAAACTTTATAATCCCTGATTTCAAAATAACCGAGGTTTGAAGCCAGTCCTGGCATTTCTACCTTAAGGTTTTTATCTCGTTTAACAATTATTTCATATTTTATAAGGTCTCCTATAGTGATAACACTTTTATCAACCTTCGATTCAATCGATATACCACCAGTTTGAATAAGAACTAAGTAAATCGGAAGTAATATCTTTAATAAAGTCAGCATTTTAACTCAATATAACTCTATTTAATTTTATCCTCATAGATTTTTACATTTTGTGCCTGCATAAGTCTTTGAAGCAGGTCATCCATTGCTTTTCTTTCTTTTTCTGCTTTCAGCATATTATAGACTTCTTCTTTTGCTTCTTCAAATGACTTTTGTTTTTTTACCTTTCCTTTTTTATCTTTTTCGACAAATTTATCTTTATTTGCCTTATAATATAATTTTAAATCTTCATCTGTAATTTTTACTTTATTTTTCAGTTCTTCATTGACCAATTTGTTCGCCATAAGTGATTTTTTTGCCTGAAAAACAGCCTCGATGATTTCTTTATCTTTATCAAGCCCTTTTCTCAATGCAGAATTATAAAGAAGCTCAACCATAAGATATCTCTTAAGAACATCAAGTTTATCATTTCTTTTGATTGACTTCTTTCTATATTCAGGCGGTAAGGACTTCTGTTCTTTATTTATAAGATATTTCAAATAACCGGATGTTATTTTTCTGTCACCGATTTCGGCAATAACTTCACCAGGATACTGTTTTTCTATTTGAGACTGATCCAGCATAGCGGATTCCTTCAAAGCCTGCTGGGCATCGACTGATTTATCCAGTCTTTCAAGACAGGCAATTATTTTTTTATTTGCCTCATTGACTAACTTACTCTCAGGATAAAGATACTTTACTTTAAGAAAGTATGCCATTGCATTTTCATAATCATTTATTCTTTCAAAGTATATATTTCCGATTTCATAGTTTATGCTCGCTCTAACATTTTTAGGAACATCGTAATTCTCAAGATAATTTTTGTATTCTTCGATAGCCTGGGTATATAATTCTCTGTTAAAAAGAGCATTAGCAAATTCCCTCTGTTTTTCCCCCGAAACAGAAACATTTTTTGTTTTGGAACAGAAAAATAAAGTAAGAATAAATAAAAACAAAATAAAAAACCTCAACTTCATTTTCTCACCAATTTTATCTAAACCTTTTTGCTCTCATTCTGAAAAATTTAATAACAGGTTCTATGTAAGATTCTGCTGTTGAAATATCTATAAAATCGACGTTCATTGATTTAAACATTCTTTCTCTTTCCTGTTTTTCCTTTGAAGAATTTATAGTAAATAGTTCTCTTAAACCTGCATCCCTGGTATCTACCAGAATAATTTCACCTGTTTCTGCATCCTCAAGTTCAATAAATCCAACTTTCGGAATTGATCTTTCCCTGGGGTCAGATATTGTTATAGCTATAATATCGTGCCTTTTATTGGTAATTCTTAAAGCTTTTTCATAATCTTCAGAAATAAAATCTGAAACAATAAAGACAACACTCCTTTTTCTTATAACTCTACTCAGATACTCGAGCACCATATTGATATCAGTTTTATTTCCCTGAGGTTTATGATAAAGCAATTCTCTTAATACTCTTAAAACGTGAGTTTTTCCCTTTTTCGGAGGAACAAACTTCTCTATTTTATCAGTAAATATGATTAAACCAACTTTATCATTATTCTTTATAGCCGAAAAAGCAAGAACTGCACATAATTCAACCGCTATTTCACCTTTCATTCTCTGCACTGTCCCGAAATATCCAGAAGAGCTCACATCCACAAGAAGCATAACAGTTAATTCTCTTTCTTCTTCAAAAACCTTAACATAAGGATGGCTCATTCTTGCAGAAACGTTCCAGTCGATACTACGGATATCATCACCATACTGGTATTCTCTTACCTCGGCAAAATCCATTCCTCTTCCTTTAAAGACCGAATGATATTCGCCACTGAAAACATCGTTTACTATTCCCCTGGTTGTAATTTCTATTCTTTTAACTTTCTTAAGGATTTCTTTCGGAATCATATTTTATGGGACCTCTATTCTGTTAAGGATTTTTCTCACCACATCTTCCGAAGTTACTTCTTCGGCTTCAGCTTCATAAGTAATAATAACTCTGTGCCTTAAAACATCAAGCCCAATTGACCTGACATCTTCCGGTGTTACATACCCTCTTCTTCTTAAAAAAGCATGAGCTTTTGACGCAAGTGTAAGGTATATAGAGGCTCTCGGGGATGCACCATAACTTATTAATTCCTTTAGATCATCAAGTCCATAATCAGAAGGAGACCTCGTCGCAAATACAATGTCTATAATGTATTTTTCGATTTTTTCATCAAGATAGACCTCCTGAACAACAGACCTGGCTTTTATAATATCCTCTGGAGAAATAACAGGATTTACTTCTATTACACCATTTCTTGTCATTCTCCTCATAATCTCAAGTTCTTCTTCCTTGTTAGGATACCCGATGGTTATTTTCAGCATAAATCTGTCAACCTGAGCCTCGGGTAATGGATACGTTCCTTCCTGTTCAATAGGATTTTGAGTGGCAAGCACAAGAAAAGGGTCTTCAAGTTTAAAAGTATTTTCCCCGATTGTTACCTGCCTTTCCTGCATTGCTTCGAGCAATGCACTCTGAACCTTTGCAGGGGACCTGTTGATCTCATCTGCAAGTATAAGATTTGCAAAAATAGGACCCTTTTTCGTCTGGAAAGTCCCATCATTCTGGTTATATATGAGGGTCCCGATGAGGTCTGCAGGCAGAAGATCAGGGGTGAACTGAATCCTCTGAAATTTGGTTCTAATAGCCTTTGAAAGTGTGCTCACCGATAGAGTTTTTGCAAGCCCGGGAACCCCCTCAAGAAGGATATGCCCATTTGATAAAAGCCCTATAAGAAGGCGTTCTATCATATATCTCTGACCCACTATAACCTTGCTTATTTCATTCATCAGCTTCTCAACAAATTCTGATTCTCTTTCAATCTTCTCATTTATTGCCTGAATATCCTTATGCATTGTTCCTCCACTATTTCATTAATCGATTATCTATCTCTGATTTATTTCTTTTTTTCTTCAACTTCTTTTAATTTCTTTTTATGCTTATATTTTTCAATTATCCATTCGATTGAACCATATATTATCTGGAAGTCATCTATTGTTACTTCCTGTCCAGAAAATCTTAATACCTCACTCCTTTTG
>QNDJ01000161.1 GCA_003644825.1 Candidatus Zhuqueibacterota bacterium
ATCTGATAATATAAAAGAAATCTGGCAGAATTTTCTGAACATTATCAAAAAAAATATTAACTCCCAGAGTTTTCGAACCTGGTTTAAACCTATGGTTCCGGTAAAACTTGAGGGAAAAGAATTAACTGTTCAAATTCCAAGCCAGTTTTTTTACGAATGGTTGGAAGAACATTATTCTATCCTTATTAAAAAAGCCCTGAAAGAAGTTATTGGTGACAATGCAAAACTCGTTTACTCTGTTGTAATGAACAATAATTACAACCTCAGCGACTACACATCTCGACACTCAAAAAAGTTTCTGAATACCCCTGATGATGATACACAATTAAACCCAAGATATACATTTGAGAACTTCGTTGAAGGTGCAAGCAATCAATTTGCAAAAGCCGCTTCTCTGGCAGTAGCCGAAGCCCCCGGCAAAACAAACTTTAATCCTCTTCTTGTTTATGGTGGAGTAGGTCTCGGAAAAACCCATCTGATTCAGGCTATAGGTAATTTTTCAAAACAAAAAGGGAAAGTCAAAAAAATTCTTTATGTATCATCAGAAAAATTTACAATCGATTTTATAAATTCTATTTCCAATAATAAAACAACCGAGTTCAGCTCTTATTACAGAAATATTGACCTTCTTCTCGTTGACGATATACAATTTTTTATCGATAAAGAAAGAACACAGGAAGAATTTTTCCACACATTTAATTCTCTTCATCAGAAGGGAAAACAAATTGTTTTAACTTCCGATAGAGCACCAAAAGAACATAAAGGACTTGAGGAACGCCTGTTATCACGATTTCAATGGGGGCTCGTAGTAGACATTCAACCCCCTGACCTCGAAACAAGAATGGCTATCCTTAAGAAAAAAGCAGAAGAAGATTCCTTCGAAATACCACCAGACGTTACTCATTTCATTGCATCTCAAATCACTTCAAACATCAGAGAACTGGAAGGTGCACTCATAAAACTTATTGCATACTCCTCACTTAACGGAAAAGAAATTACTCTGGAACTGGCTAAAAATGTTCTGAAAGATATAATAAGATATCAAAATAAAAAAATATCAATAGAATCAATCCAACGAATAGTATCCGAATATTTTGATATACCTGAAAACATTTTAAGAGAAAAAACAAGAAAACAAGAAGCGGTTTTAGCAAGACAGATATCAATGTATCTTGCTAAAAAGTTAACAAAAAATACTTTAAAAACAATCGGGCTTCATTTTGGTGGAAGAGATCATAGCACAGTTGTGCATGCTATTAACGAAGTTCAAGCGATGATAGAACGAGAAGAATCCATCAGAAACTCAATCGAAATCCTTGAAAGAAAAATTGAATACTCTTAATTATTTTTCATAAATCCAGGAATCCTCAAAACCCAATTCTCTTATCTTTTTCAATTCCCTTTCTGCTTCAGTTTTATTTGTGAATCTACCTATTCTAACTTTCCATATACCATTTTCAACAACAAGGTAAGATTCCTTAAATCCGAGAATTTTCAGATTTTTCTGCAGTTCTTCAGCTTCAGATTTATCATTTGAGGCTAAAATCTGAATCTGATAAATTTTCTTTATAATCTTTGGTTGTTTACTTCTACCTTCATTTTTCAAATCAACAACCCAGGCACCTTTCCAGCCAAGTCCAGATAAAAAATTACGTACTTTTTGTGCTTCTTCTCTATTAAAAAAATCACCAACTCTCACTTTCCAGAGTCCATCAATATTCTCAATATAGACATTTCCAACATCGAGTCCTTCTGCTTTTTCCTTTTCTTTACTGGCAATTTCAAATGAGCTTGAAGCAAAAATCTGAATCCTGTAATTTGACTCTGTTTTCTTGCTCTTATTTTTATTCGATGTTTTTATTTTTACCTCAGAACTTTTAGTTTTTTTCTGAGAAGGAGGCACAAAAGAGGTTGTTCTTGTTGTAGTTTTTTCGGTAGAACTACAACATAACAAAAACAAAAATATGAAAATTGGATATATTTTTCTCATTTCTAAATTTTATAATAAAATCAATCAATACCAAAAGTATAGGTTCTGGTTACCCAGACAGTTATTGGCTTACCATTGTGCATAGCAGGCTGATATCTACTCTTCATAGTCGCCTTAATAGCCTCTTTTTCAAGGTCTTTACTACCGGTTGTATTTCTCAAAACTTTCACTTCGATTGGAATACCTTTTTCGTTAATCTTTACCATAAGTTCAATAGTTCCTTTTTGGCCTTTTTCCTGAGCGGACTTTAGATACCTTGGAAAATGTTCGCTGATTGGTCTTGGACCTGCGGAAACTCTACCAGAACCACTTCCTGCACCACTCCCTAACCCGGAACCAAATCCCTCAATATCAAAGGGTAATTCAGGAATATACTTCTCAGGAAACTCAATTGTTACATCTTCAGCCATTTCTTCCATCTCTGATTCAATCGGCAGAGCAGGTTTTTCAGGCTGTCTTGGTAGCTTCAACCCCCCCTGAAAAGTTTTCGGTATATCAACCTGATTAAAAACAGTATTTATGGTCGTTATTGGAACAGGAGGAGACTTTTTCACCCTTTGAAATGAAATAAATAAAAAGGAAATTATAAAAAGAGTAATCGCAAATGACCACTCAAGGTAAATTCTATTTTTTCTGTATATATCAACTTCAGGATTTCTTTTAAGCGTTTTCCAGAGTACAAAAGATGGAAAAATACCTTTTTCTTTATTACCAATCATATATATTTTTTACTTAAATACAACCTGAAAGTTTCTGTAAAAATTAAAAAAAGGCAGTTATAAGAACTGCCTTTTTAGTCTTTGTTTTCACTCATTTTTTTAATTATTTTTTAACATCAACAAGTCGAAATTCAACAGGAATATTAATCCAGAATTTAACCGGTCTATCCCTCTGCATAGCAGGGGTAAACTTTGTCTTTCTAAGCGCAGCAATAACAGCTTCTTCACAACCAGCACCGATTCCTTTTACAACCTGGAACTTCTCCGGAATTCCTTTTTTATTAACAAGTGTTCTTATAATAACTTGCCCTTCTACTTTTGCCTTAATAGCTATTTCAGGATAGATTATTGTTTTTCTAAAAGCTTCATAACCACCGATAATCTTAGGCTGCTGTTCAAAAGGAAGAAAAGGTGGTATTTCTTCTTCTGTAACCTGTGGGGGCGGCGGCGGAGGCGGAATCTCATCAAATTTTATCTCAGTATCCTCAATTGTTACATCATCCATTAAATCTTCATCCTCAGATGCTACCGGTATTGCAGGCCTCGAAGGAGGAGGCGGTGCTTTAATTTGAACAGTTTTAGGTATATCTTCAATGACAATATTGAGCTGAGGAGCAACCTCTTCAACCGGTTGGCTCTCAAATTTCTTAAAACCAAGAAATAATATGGTATGAAGAGCAAGAGATATAATTAAACACAGTTCCAAAACTTTTCTATATTTTAATTTTAAATCTACTTTAGGGTTCTTATACATTGGTTTTTTCCCCAAATAATTAATTTACACTCACTGCTTTCTTTATTTTATACTAATTATTTTTAAAAAAGTTCTAATTCCCTTTAAAGAGGGTATTATAATTTACATTCAAACAATCAGCCTGCCGTAGTTCCTGCTGAACATCTATTATCTTTGACATTCTTGCATTTTTATCTATCTTTAATGCTACAAGGACCTGAGGGTCTGCAACCCTCTTCTGATACATTAAACTTCTTATCAGATTTGTCTGAGAAATAATTTTATCATCAATACAAACTTCATTATCCCTTGAAATCCAGATATACGTAACATGTCTCTCACTTTCTATTTTTTCAATTTTCTGCGCAGCTGGAAGACTTACCTGAAGCCCGGTAAATTCTTTTAACACGGTAGAAACCATGAAAAAAATCAACAGCATAAAAATAATATCAGGTAAAGAAGCAGTTGGTATTTCGGCTTTGACTTTCGATTTTCTTGAAAATTCCATTCATAAGCTCCATTTTTATTTATGTTTCAGGTTCTGCTATGGAAATCTTTCTTGCACCAGCTAATTTTAACTGGTCTAGAACTTCTATGTATGTATTATATAAAGTTTCTCTTGCTGTTTTTACCGAGAAAATGAGATTGGGGTTCTCGGTTATTCTCCTTCTTGCTTCTTCTTTAATCAAAGGAATCTGAATTTGTTCTCCGCCCATAAGAACCTGTCCTGAAGCATTAATCAATACATTACAGATATTTTTCTTTGGAACAGGCTTTGTAGAGCCAACAGGAGGAAGAACAAGCCCTATCCCTTTATCCGAATTTATCGTAGTAGATACAAGAAAAAATATTAAAAGGAGAAAAGCTATATCTGCAAGAGAAGCTGTTGGAATAACTACTTCCCGATTTGTTCTCTTTTTTATCATAAACTGAGCACCTCCTGATATTTAATTATTTCACTTCTATTTCAGCCAAGCTATCAACAAAATCAACAGAACTCTCCTGCATATCAATTATTAACTTGTCGATTCTGGAAACAAAATAATTATGAAAAAACTGAATTATAATTGCAACTACAAGCCCGAATAATGTTGTCAAAAGGGCTTCAGATATTCCACCCGCAACAATAGAAGGAGAAATATCATTGGCTTCTTTAATTCTATCAAATGCATTAATCATTCATCTAACTGTTCCTGTAAAACCCAGCATCGGGGCAACAGTTGCAATTGTAGAAAGCCATATTAATCCCTTTTCCAGAAATGCCATTTCTATTGAACCTGCATCGGTAATAGCTTTCTCTACGTAATCAATTCCCCTATTAACTCTTAAAAGACCAGCATGAAGAATGGATGCAATTGGACCTCGTGTGTTGGTACAAACTTCTTTTGCTGACTCGACTCCGCCTTCAGCTAAAGCATTCTTAATCTTAACAACAAATTTTTTCGTATTAATCGATGCCCTGGTTAAAGTCCAAAATTTTGCCAGACTGACTGCTATTCCGATTATCAGACATGCCAAAATTGGATGCATAAAAAAACCGCCATTATGATACATTTCAACCATCTTTTAATAACCTCCAATTCTTTAAATTGCTTTGTTTTGTTATTTAACTATATCTCCATTTAAATTATTATTATAAATATTTTTTATTCAAATGTCAATAATTTTTTAATAATTTTTTTCTATAAAAGTTACCTTCTATATTTCTCTTCTTCTATTAATAAAGATAATGTAATTC
>QNDJ01000162.1 GCA_003644825.1 Candidatus Zhuqueibacterota bacterium
AAAATTTTTAAATTCTTGAGAAATATTAGAGAAATCATTATATTAATAATATACAAAATAAACATAATATACAAAATAAAAAATTAAACAATGACAAAAGTTGTCTTTTCAACATTTCAAGCAGCCGAATATTGTAATACAAGTTATATGTCTATAAAGAGGTGGATATTTTCAGGTAAACTTAAAGCATATAAAACACCTGGTGGTCACTATAGAATACTTAAAGATGATTTACTTGACTTTATGGCGAAAAATAATATACCTGTATATGAAAATGTATTGTTAAGAAAAAGAGTATTGATTGTGGATGATGATTGTCTTGTTCGTGAAAGTATAGCAAATTTTTTAAGGTCTAACTGTTTTGGTTTTGAAGTAGCAACAGCAGAAGATGGTTTTGAAGCAGGGGTTTTGGTAAGTCAGTTTTTACCAAATATAATAATTCTTGACCTTATGATGCCCAAAATGGATGGGTTTAAAGTTTGTAGGAAAATAAAAAAAAATCCACTGACTAAAAAGATAAAATTACTTGTTTTAACAGGATTTGCCGATGAAGAAAATGTAAATAAGGCTTATGAATATGGTGCAGATATGGTTCTATCAAAACCTCTGGAAATGGATGAATTGCTGGATGCAATTAATTCAATAATATAATATAAAAAATGGAAAATAGCTTTAAATACAGGCTGAATGAAAACTTTATAAATGAATTTGGGGAGTTAAAACAGAAAATCTTTGAGCTTGAATCCACGATATTTGAAATAAAAAAGGTCGGTGAAAAACTTTTAAATAATCAACATATTATAGAGTATTTGCTTAACCTGCTTCCACACCCAGCAATGTTAATTAATAAATTCAGGATTGTTTTAGCTTGTAATTGTATTGTGAAAGAGATGGGTGCGGTTGTTGGTGGCTTTTGCTGGTATGATTTTGGTAAAATCGAATATATATCTGAAAAGGATAAAGATTATATTAGTAAATATAATAAAATACCACCTTATGGTTGTCATTGTAAATTTTGTTTAGCTGATAAGGCTCTTGAAAGTAATAAACTAACCACCAACCATGAGATAAAAGCCTTTGGGAAAATTTGGGATACATACTGGATACCATTGAACAAAGATATATATCTTCGATACTCTATTGATATTACTGAGTATAAAAAGGCAGAAGAAGAATTAAATGTGTTCAGAAAACATATTCAGCAATCTGAAAAATTGGCTGCTGTTGGAAAACTTACTGCCAGTATAGCTCATGAAATAAATAATCCTCTTCAGGCAATTTCGGCAAATATAGGGTTCTTAATAAGTGCTCTGCCGGAAAATTTTCAGGAAAAAAGCAGTATTGAACAGATAAAAATTGGTGTGAGCAGAATAAAAGACACAGTAAAACAGCTTCTTGATGTATATCGCTCTAAAACCAGCATTCTCGAAAGAGTGGATGTAAATATGGTTATTGAATCTACACTGGAACTGTTGAAAAATCAATTGATAATAAATAAGATTGAAGTAAAAAAAAAATTAACAGCAAATATTCCGTTAATAATCGGCTCCAGGCAGGAGTTGCACCAGGTTTTTATGAATCTTATTATGAATGCACAGGATGCAATGGAAAGTGGAGGAGTGCTTGAAATTACTACTAAAGTAAAAGACAATAATTTACAGATAATTTTTAAAGATAATGGTTGTGGTATATCAGAATCGGATATAAAACATATTTTTGAACCTTTTTATACAACTAAATCAAACGTATTTGGAACAGGATTGGGACTATCCATATCAAAAGGCATAATTGAAAATTTTGGTGGAAGAATTAATGTAAAAAGTAAATTAGGGGAAGGAACTACCTTTACAATAATTTTTCCATTGGTACAGAAGAATTTTTAAAGAGGAATATTTATGGAAAAGTTTAATGAAAATATTCTTATTGTTGAAGATGATGTTCAGGTGCTTATGAGTTTTGAAAGGATATTGAAAAAAGATGGATATAATATCACAGCTGTTGACAGTGGAAACAAAGCATTAAACTTTTTAAAAAAACAAAAATATGACCTTGTACTTGCAGATATTATAATGAAAGGGATTGATGGGCTTCAAATTTTAGAGGAAACTAAAAAGATTTCACCTGAAACAGCTGTAATTCTTGTAACTGGTTACAGTTCTATGGAAACAGTGATTGATGCATTAAGGAAGGGTGCTGTTGATTACATTTTGAAACCCTGTGATGAAGAGGAGTTGAGATTACGAATAAAAAAAGCCTTAGACAGGCAAAAACTTGAACAGGGAGCTTTAAAAGCTGAAGAATATAAAAAAATATCTGAAACCCTTGGAGCAATATCTCATGAATTAAATAATCCATTGACTGCAATAATCGGGAATGTGGAACTTATGACTTTAGATTTACCGGAGAATCATCCTGCATTTGAAAAGCTTAAAGTGATAGAGAGTTCAGCAGAAAAAATGGCTGAAATTATACAAAAAATGAGGGATATTAAAGGTATTGAGAGAAAAAAGTATACAAAAGATTCAAAAATAATAGATATTCAAAAGAGCAGTAAATTCAGAAAGCCCGACGCCGGAACAATTTTAATAGTTGATGACGATGTTGCAATAACAAAATTGTATTCAAATATCCTTAAAAACTGTGAGTATAAAGTGGATGCTGTTAATAGCGGTTTTGAAGCTTTAGACGCAATAAAGAAGAAAAATTATTCTATTGTGATTCTGGATGTTAGTATGCCTGAAATGGATGGATATGAAACTTTACAAAAAATAAGTGAATATTATTCCAGAAAAAGGATTCAATTGCCTGCAACAATTATGATTACAGGTTTTGATGTTGAAGGTATATTGCAAAAATGTAAAAACAAAGGTGCTTTTGCTGCTCTGCATAAACCTTTGAAAAATAAGGTGTTAATTGAAACTGTAAAAGAGGCAGAAAAATTTATAAAAAGAAATTAATCATTTACAAGCCTGTAAAGTTTTTTCCCCGCGCAGATAAAAATATTACCCACAGGGTCTTTGTATATAAAGTCAGTGTAATTTTTTTCTTCTCTTTTAAGTAGAGGGGTAAACTCGTTTGAATTTTTATCTATCAGTAAAAGGTTTTTTGTTGATAGGGCATAAAAGTTTCCTTTATTGTCTTCGACTAAATCAAGTAAATCACCAAATTTTGAATTCCTGTTAAGTATTAACTTTTTATTCAAAATATCCACTGCAAAAAGGGTTGAATCTGCTGCTCCGTAAAGAATATTCTTGCTCAATTTATACAGACATCGAATCTTTTTTGCGTTCTTTACGGGTATAATATCAAGGATTTTTTTGTTTTTTTCATAGTCCCATAATATTAAGTGAGCCTGATCTTTAGATTTTTCTTTTTCGGTTCCAGCAATTATTAAATCTTTATTACCAAAAATAAATGTATTTATTTTTTGATTGCTTTTGAAGACCGATGTGATTTTAGTATTTTCCCCATTTATATTAATTTTAAAGATTTGATTTAGAGCAGGGTAGGTTGTAAAATATAAGTTATTATCGGTTCCTTTTATCATTCTACCTATTCCTTCACCCTTTGATATAGTAAATACACTTTCAGGATTATTGCTATGATTTTTTCCTGGATTCCAGATTAGAGAAGGGTCATATCTCAGGATGTTTTTACTATCACTGAATGTTATATAAAGGAATTTATTATAAGATATAAGATTGTTTACATTACGTCCTTCATAGAGAAACTTTCCCAGGTCAGTTAATTTGTCTTTTGCAGGATTATAAGAAAAAAGATGAGGATTGCTTATACAGGTTCCATATAATATCTGGTCTGGTCCTTTGCATAGAGTATTAATTTTTTCTCCACCATCCAGAAAATATAGTCTTCTTTTTATGATAACCCTTGATTTTACTTTATCTACAATATTTAGTTCATTAAAATTAGTAAGGCAAAAGAAATACCTCTGGTCAATTACTCCGAACGGCATACCATATTTTTTTGACCGTTGTAGCCAGTCGTTACTTAAATACCGATATTGATAGATATAATTTTTAGGAATAAAACCTAAATATGCATCGAAGGCATCTGGAACAATGTATTGAGATATAAGAGAAGGGATGTATGTATCTATTTCAGGTGTTTCAGGTTCTTTTTCAATTTTTCTCCTGTAAGGGTTGATTACAATGAGCCTTCCAGCAGGATATAATGTAGCAATTATTCTATCACCAACTCTTGTCATATTTTCAAAGGAGCCGTTATTTTTATATTTAATAATCATTTTGAATTTTTTGGAAATTAAATCATATTCATATATTTTTGCTCCAGGAAAGGTAGAAATATATAGTTTATCACCAAAAGTTCCCAGTAAACTGGTTATTTTTATTTCATTATCATCTATATTTCCTATATAGGTTAAAATATTCCTTCTTGTGTTATAGGAGAAAAGATGGGCTCCCGGGGAAACTCCGATGTATAATTGTCTGTCGGTTGCAAATGTCATTGCCCATATACAACCAGCGTTGGTTAAATTACCATATTTGTCTTTATATTCAAACTTTACGTTGAGATTTTGTAGTAATTTTGTTTTCAGGTCATATTTAAATAAATTTGCTTTAATAGATGTTCCTATATATAGGCTTTTATAACCTTCCTGAGCAAAAGCACCTATTCTTTTTGAGCCTTCCAGTAAGAAGCTATTACTCAGAAGATTTATTGGATTATATGTAAAAATTCGGGCGTATTTTGTAACATCGCTGCTTAATATAACTTCAGTATCAATGCCCCTGTCGATATCGGTTACAAAAGCCTTTCTAAATGAAATACCATCACAGGGATTTCCAATATATTCCAGCTTAATTTCAGGAAGTGATGTATAAATTATTGATTTTTTTCTTGTACTATTTCTTTCCTTACTACAGTTAAAGATTAAAAGTAAAGTAATAATAATGGTTACCAATCCCTTATTTTTCATATTCAGTTCTCCATTAGTTTAATTTTCTGGTATTAAAAATATTTTCTACATCTTTTGTTTTAAGTAGATATATATCATAATTACCGGTTTTTCTTGAGGCGAACACTATATAATTACCGTTCTGAGAAAAGTGATGGTATGGCCCATTCATAATATATTCTATTATTTTTAAGGAAGTTATATTTCCATTTACTTTTGATATAAAG
>QNDJ01000163.1 GCA_003644825.1 Candidatus Zhuqueibacterota bacterium
GAGTTAAGGTTAGTTTTAAAAAATCCAGGAGAGATTGAATCATTAAGCCGGAAAGAGGAAAAAATAAAATTTATTAAATTTTAACCCGAGTCATTTTTAAAGATTCTTCTGTGCCAGACAATAATTATCTATCTTTTCTGAAAGCAATTCCAAATCTGAGTTTTTCATAATGTTCAATAAAAGGAGTAATGTGTGATACTATTGAATCTGTAGTTTGGTTATTGATTTTTTATTCGGAGTTTCTGCGTTATTATTTTTTGAGTTTTATTTAATAGTGTTTTTTAATGATAATATTTTTCTATATGCTTCTGTAATTTTTATAAAATCCTCTGGTTTACCCCCTTTGTCAGGGTGATGTTTTAGAACGAGGTGTCTGTAATGTTTTTTTATAGTATCGATATTTGCATCAGGAGATACGTTCAGGATACCGAATATATTTTCTTCCGGTATGTATATGTTTTTTGAAATTTCTCTGTAGTAATAGATGCTCTGTTTTTCAATTTCTTCAATGAATTCTCTTGCATTTTCAAAAAATAGATTTTTATCTTTTCTGGAAATTTTTGCAAATTCAGAAATCCCGGTTGAGCTGTTTATTCCTACTTTTCTTCTCCATTCTTTGATTTCATTTTCTCTTGGTGGATACCATAATTTTCTTATCTGGAATCTTAATTCTCTCAGTCTGGTTCTATCTTCCAGTGAAAATTTTTTATAATTGAATTTAGATAAATTTTAAACAAATATAAGCATATTTATTTATATTGAACAAGCCCTGCTTTTTTGAGTATTTCAATGTAAGAGAGAATGTCCTTTAAAGGCTGGGGTCCATACTCTGCACTAACTGCATTTCTTATATCGAGTATATTATATTTTCCATTAATAAAGTTGGCAACTTCATACTGGACATTCCTGTTAATTTTTATCATTTTTCTTACGTCTGTTCCAAGTTTCTCAATTAGATAATCAGAAGATAGAGAGGTTTTAAAAACAGAGGTTCTAACAGGAACTATTTTCTGGGCAGATTTTTCTTCTTCGTTCAGGGTAATTTCTCTTGTATTAAAACCCGATTTTTTAGCAAGAAAGGAATAGTAATTTTTAATTCTCTTTTTCCATATATTTTTCTCGTTCTGTAAACTTGCAGCGAGAGTTTCAATATATTTATTGGTTTTATCATCCCGGGAGAAAACAAGTGAGGAAAGAATTGTTTTATTTTCTCTTATAAAAGAATATTTCAAACAATTCATAGCTTCTTTATATGCTATATAAAGTGATTTTTCACTTTTTATGTTGTTTTTCATTCTCAACATACACTTTTTAACATCAGAGGCAATTCTTCCTGAGGCTCTGGCTGCACAGAGGTTGGCAATATCTATAGCTTCTTTACTACCGGCATTTGCCATATAATACATTCCTGTTGCACCAATGAAACAAACTCGTTTTAGTTCAGACTCGTCGACTTTGTCTGGAGTATCCTGAATTGTGTGATGATAAGGGTCTGGATGCCCTAACATAAGTGCTGGAACACCAATAGAACCATCACAGAATAAAACATGGTCACTACCACCGGAATATTCAATGACTCTATAGTGAAAAGGGTAACGTGAACCTCTTATTGAGGTAAGCCCGAGGCTTGCAGTGTAAGATGTAATATTTTCAGTGAGGTCGTTTAAAAAGGATGGAAGAGAATGTGGAGTTCTTGTAAAATAAAAATATGAGTTAGTTTTGAAGAGGTCTTCCCCAATCATATCAAAATTATAAGCAGCAATCACCTTTTTACTTACTTCTGGATGGGCATATAGCCAGGGAACAGTTCCATTGAATTCTGTTACCCATAAAAATCTCAGAGTTCTTTCTGGTGGAGGAAGAATATTGTTATCTATGAGTTTTTTTATTGTTCTTGCAACTTCGAGCATTCCTGCGCTTCCGGATGCATTGTCATTTGCTCCGGGTTTATAATGGTCGAGGTGTCCCATAATAATTATTTCTTTATCTGGAAATTTTGTTCCTTTTATTATAGCACTCATCATTTCGACATTACTTTCGTAGTTTTCACCCTCTACTTTTGCATGCAGGATAACTTTTTCTCCCTGACTCAAGTATCGAATTATAATTTCTGCGTCCATTCTTGATATGTTAAACCCGAAAGTAGTTTTTTCTTTTTCATTTAACCTGGGCCAGAGTGCAGTGTACTGAATAAGGTCAGGGTATTCAAATCTTGATAATCTATCAAGGTATGTAACAACACCCAGTGCTCCTCTTTTGATTACTCCTTCTCTGTGAACATTTCCAGTATATCCGGTAGCCAGTATAAATTTTCCTTTAACATCTATTCCTTTATAGTCTTCAGGTTTTGTTCCGTCGATAATGTGAATTACTTCGCCTGTTACGTCAGCCGTCTGGCTTCCTTTTACGAGAGAAGTGGGGATTTTTTCATAGCTTGCGAGCCTTTTTTTTATCGGTTTAACCATCCATAACTCACCCGTTTTAGCTCTCCATCCCAAAGGGGGTGTCCAGGTAAAATATTTAACCTGACCGTTTGATTTGAATTTTTCAATTTCAACGTCTGTAATTCCGTATTTATTTAATTGTTTTTTTATGTAAAGGGCAGCAGTGTGCCATCCTTCAGAAGCCTGTATTCTGTCAAAGCGTGTAATGTGGTATACGTAATCTTTAGCGAGTTCTCCAGAAATTTCTATAGATATAGGTTTTGTTATATTCTGAGGGACAAGGCAAATTTCCTGGGATAAAATATTATTATAAAGGGCAAAGATGAATAAAATTAATAAAATATCTATACCAGTGAACTTTTTCATTGTATCACCTTTTAAGTTTATAGTTAGTGAAATCAGTGGTTTTTTAATAATTTTAAATTTTTAACTTGACAAATATTTCAAAAAATGTTATATTAACGAGTGGCACACTTCCTTTAGGGCTTCAGAGAAGCTACAAACGATGAAGCCATAAATTTTAAGAGAGCTTCCTCAGCTCTCTTTTTTTTAGAGTTCAACAAATTTTCTTCTTTTTTCATGAGTTTTACCTTCAGGCTCATTTTTTCTTCTATCAATTCCGCTCATCATAAATATTTTAAACTTATCATCAAAATCAATTATAGTAAACCTTCCTTTTTCGAGAGTAAGCAGTGTGATTTTTTTTTCTTCACCTTTAAGAAGATTGGGCAGAGTTATATAGAGGTTTTTAAGCCCTTTCATTCGTATAAAGTTTTCAATTTTATGGGAATCCAGTTCACCTACAATTATTTCTATGAAAAAATAAGTTTCTTTAGTGATTTCGTTTTGTATTTTTTTGAGTTCAAATCGCTGGAATATATTATCAAATTTGTTAGTTCTTTCAATAATAAATCCATTTTTTCCATGGCTACTGAAGATTTTACCGCCAAGAACAGAGGTTATATTTTTCCCGAGTGTGGTGAGAAACATTTTTTCTGCATCAGCTGTTTTCATAATAAGCTCTTATTTAGGGTCTAATTAAATCAATCATATCTCTTACAGCTTTTTCGAATCCTACTAGAACAGCTTTTGAAACAATTGAATGACCTATGTTTAGTTCTTCAATTTTTTCAATTAGAGCAATTTCTCTTACGTTATTGTATGTTAAGCCGTGTCCGGCGCTTACTCCGAGCCCGAGTTTAGATGCAGCTATTGCCATAGATGATATTTTTTCGATTTCTTCCAGTTCTGTTTCTGAATCAGGGGCATTAGCATAAGGACCGGTATGCAATTCCACATAATCGGCACCGGCTTTTGCAGATGCTTTGACCTGCTCGAGTTCAGCATCAATAAAATAGCTTACAATAATATTGCTTGCTCTTAATTTTTCTGTGATATCTTTAATTATTTCGAAGTTACTTACAACATCGAGACCGCCTTCGGTTGTTACTTCGGTTCTTTTTTCAGGGACGAGAGTAGCCATATCCGGAGCAACTTTAATAGCGATTTTTGCCATTTCTTCGGTTGCTGCCATTTCAAGGTTCAGATGAGTTTTTACCACTTCTTTAAGGAGGTACAGGTCTCGATTTTTAATATGCCTTCTATCTTCTCTGAGATGGCATACAATTCCGTCTGCACCAGCGAGCTCAGCGAGAATCGCAGCTGCCACCGGATCTGGTTCATTGGTTTTTCGTGCCTCTCTTATAGTAGCAACATGGTCTACGTTAACACCTAATCTTGTCATCTATAACCTCCTGAATTAAAAAAGTTCTGATACAAAAACAAATTCAAATCCTTTTTTTTCTAATTTTGGTAGTTCTTTTTTCAGGGTTTCTAATGTAATTTTATCTTCTTTTCCGATTCCAATTGCTTTTCCTTCAGTTATTGAAGTCTGTTTGAGTAGTTCTAACTGGTATAAAATCCTTTCTGGAATTGGTTCTGAATCCAGTATTATATCTCTTTTTTCTGTTTTTACTTTTAGTTTTTTCATAGTTTCATAAGCTTTGCTTTTTGTAGAAGTGATACTATCAACAAAAAAAAGCCCTTTTCTTCTGAGTATATTTGCAAGATATCTCATTAAGTTAACATTTTCTGTAGCCAGGGCACCCTGGTAATTGTTTACTCCTTTTGCATCAGGAATCTCTGCAAAGACTCGGTTCATTAATGTTCTCACCTGAGTTTGTTTCATATTGTTTTTTAAAAGCAATTTTTCCTTTTTTAACATTCTTCTCGATTCCATAGGAAGGTTAATAATTACTTCTTTATCTTCATTAACAGCATCTTTTTCTATTTTTTTTGAATATTGTCTTCCTGGAACTACTGATATTGATATTTTCACAGGTAGTTTTAAGAATTCTTTTGTTACTTCATCATATCTATTTCCAAAGTCTTCTATTATTAAGGCTATTTTTCCTTTTTTATATTTTAGTTTTTTATTTTTTATTAGTTCAATTTTAATGGAAGGGATATTATTGATTCCAGCTAATATTGTAACTTTATCTTTATTTGAATTTTCTTTACCTGAAATAATGGAATATCCGATGTTGTGAATAGCTCTTGTTAGGGCAAGATTAACAATTTCTAAAGGAAGGTCATACGGAATTTGAGCTTTTTTTATAATTATTTTCTGTGGAAAAGATTTTTCGTCGGTTTCAGATGATATCCACTCTTCTTTTATATCATACTCTTCTAAAGTGAACATAAC